>CANFJA010000206.1 GCA_947447235.1 Comamonadaceae bacterium | reverse complement strand
CCCACCGGCATGCCGTTGGGCGCGTGGCCGGCCGGAATGTTGACGGTGGGCGTGTGCAGCACGGTCCAGATGCGGCAAAACAACGGGTCGCCGGTGTTGTCCAGTCCCTGCGGGGCAGCGCCTGCTGCGCTGGGTGCGAGCAACACATCCACGTCTTGGAACACATCGGCCAACTGGGCGCGGCAACGCGCCACCCACGCTTGGGCCTGGTCGTATTGCGTCGCGGTCACGGCCACCCCAGCGGTCATGATGCCCTGCAAGCGCGGGCTCAAGCGGTCGAAGTGTTGCAATCGCTCGTAAGCCAAGCATTGCGCTTGCTCGAACAACTGGATGTGGATTTGGGCCTGCGCCAGCAGTTCGAAGTCCACGGGCAGGCGCAGCTCGTGCAAAGTCATCGCACCCGAGGCTTGAACGCGTGCTGCGGCCTGCTGCATGGCGTCTTGGGTTTCGGGCAAGGCCTGCGGCCACTCGTAGGTGTGGCACAGGCCCACGCGCAAAGGGCGGGCCAGGTGCTCGCCCATGGGGTGCACCAACCAGTCATGGCGGCCGCTCAAGGCGGCGGCAAACAGGGCCGCATCGGGCACGCTGCGCGCCAAGGTGCCCACAGTGTCCAAGGTGTCCGACAAAGGCTTGGCGCCCGCACGGTTGATACCGCCAAAACTGGGCTTGAAGGCCACGACGCCGCAATAGGCAGCAGGTCGGGTGAGCGAGCCCGCAGTTTGTGTGCCCAGCGCCAGCGGCACCATACCATCGGCCACCGCAGCGGCCGAGCCCGACGACGAGCCGCCCGGCGTGTGCGCGGTGTTGTGCGGGTTGCGGGTTTGGTTGGGCTGGAAGGTGGCGAACTCGGTGGTCACGGTTTTGCCCAGCACCACCGCGCCCGCCGCACGCGCCAAGGCCACGCAACTGGCGTCGTTCGCCGGTCGGTGCCCCGCATAGATCGGCGAGCCATAGGTGGTGGGCATGTCGGCGGTGGCAATCAGGTCTTTCACGCCAATCGGCAGCCCGTGCAACAAGCCTTGGTGGGCACCTTGGTCCAAAGCCCGCGCACGCGCCAGTGCGGCATCACGTGCCACGTGGCTCCAGGCCTGCACCTCGGCCTCACGGGCATCGATGCGGGCCAAGCAATCGCGCACCAAGTCTTCGGCGCGCAGATGGCGTTGGGCCAATTGTTCGGCGGCCTCACAGGCGCTCAAGAAGGGGTGTGACATGTCTGCCTCAAGCCGCTTCGCGGTAGAACGGACCGGCACTCAAGGCACGGGCCTGTTGGTCGGCCACCGCGTGGCAGATGGCCGCGATGTGCTCTGGCGTGGTGCCGCAGCAGCCGCCCACGATGTTGACCAAGCCCTCGGCCGCAAACTCGTGCAACAAGCGGCTGGTGACATCGGGCGTTTCGTCAAAGCCGGTGTCGCTCATGGGGTTGGGCAGGCCTGCATTGGGGTAGCAGCTGATGAAGGTGTCGCCCGCCACCCGCGCCAGCTCTTGGATGTAGGGCCGCATCAAGGTGGCGCCGAGTGCGCAGTTCAGGCCCACGGCCAGCGGCTGGGCATGGCGCACGCTGTGCCAAAACGCGGTCACGGTTTGGCCGCTCAAGATGCGGCCTGAAGCATCGGTCACGGTGCCGCTGATGATCAAGGGCAAGCGTTCGCCGCTGGCCTCAAAGTATTCGTCAATCGCAAACAGCGCTGCCTTGGCGTTGAGGGTGTCAAAAATGGTTTCCACCATCAACACATCGGCGCCGCCTTCGACCAAGGCTTGCACCTGTTCGTAATAGGCTGCGCGCAGTTGCTCGAAATCGACATTGCGTGCGCTCGGGTCGTTCACGTCGGGGCTGATGCTGGCGGTTTTGGGCGTGGGGCCCAAAGCGCCCACCACATAGCGGGGCTTGTCGGGGGTGCTGTATTTGTCGCAAGCTTCGCGGGCAATTTGGGCCGAACGCAGGTTCATCTCGCGTGCCAAATCGGCCATGTCGTAGTCGGCTTGCGCGATGGTGGTGGCACCAAAGGTGTTGGTCTCGATCAAGTCGGCACCGGCAGCCAAATAGCGCTCGTGGATGTCGCGAATCACATCGGGTCTTGTCAAGCTGAGCAACTCGTTGTTGCCTTTGACGTCTTTGTGGAAATCTTTGAAGCGCGCGTACTGCGCATCGGCGCCGCTGTAGCCATCGCCCCGGTATTGGGCCTCGCTGAGCTTGAAACGCTGAATCATGGTGCCCATGGCGCCATCCAAGATGGCGATGCGTTGGGCCAGCAATGCGGGCAATTGTTGAGCGCGGGTGTAAGTCTGGTTCATGGGGTGATTGTAAGAAGAGGGACAATCACGCCCCATGCGAAACCTGCTCCCCTCCGACACCTGGGCCCTGATGCAAGCCAATCCTGATGCGCTGATGGTTGACATCCGCATGGAGATCGAGTCCATGTATGTGGGGCGGCCCCCGGGGGCGGTGCATATTTCTTGGTACGAATACCCCGAATTCACCACCGACACGGCTGCGTTTTGTGCCGCTGTGCTGGCCGAGGCAGGCCGCCAAGACCGCACCGTGGTGGTACTGTGCCGCAGCGGTCAACGCTCGGTGGATGCAGGGCGCGCCTTAGAAGCTGCCGGCTTCACCGACGTGGTGAATGTGTTGCACGGGTTCGAAGGCGACTTGAACGCCAACTTCCAGCGCTCCAGCCTGAACGGCTGGCGCTTTGATGGGCTGCCGTGGGAACAGATGTAAGCACGCACGAGATCCTGCGCGAGGTTTTTGGTTACAACGCTTTCCGTGGTCCGCAAGAAGCCATCGTGGCGCATGCGTGCGCCGGTGGCGATGCGCTGGTGCTCATGCCCACGGGCGGCGGCAAGTCGCTGTGCTACCAAATTCCAGCCATCGCGCGCCAGCGCATGGGGCACGGCATCACCATCGTGGTGTCGCCGCTCATCGCCCTCATGCACGACCAAGTGGGCGCGCTGCACGAAGCCGGGGTGGAAGCGGCCTTTCTCAACTCCAGCCTGAGTGGCGAACAAGCCTAT
>CANFJA010000205.1 GCA_947447235.1 Comamonadaceae bacterium | reverse complement strand
GGCTGCGTGATGGCCGACATGCGCCACGACGCGGTGCAGACCCTCAACAAGGCGCTGCTCGATTTGGACTTGGCACAACTGAAATCGCGCTTGGCCGACTTGGCCCAGGCCTGCCAAAAACGTCTGGACTCCGCAGGCGTGCGCTTTGAGCGCGTGCAAGAAGTGGTGGCCTTGGACATGCTCTACATGGGCCAGACCCACACCTTGCAAGTGCCCTTGAACCCGGCCGACATCAGCCGCGAGAGCATTCAGGCCGCGTTTGAAAAAGCCTATGCCGCGTCGTTTGGCCGCGTGCTCACAGGCATGGTGGTGCGTGTGATGAACCTGCGCTATGCGCGCATTGGCGTGCGTCCCAAGTTTGACCTGGCCGTGCTGGCCCCCAAGGGCGCGGGTAGCACGGCCACGCTGGGCGTGCAGCGCGTGTACCACACCGGCCAATGGTGGGACGCCCAGCGCTATGCGCGCCTGGACTTGCCTGTGGGCGCCCAGGTGGCAGGCCCGGCCATTTTGGAACAGGCCGACACCACGGTGTGGCTGGAGCCCGGCTTCAGCGCCCGTGTGGACGCACTGGGTAATTTGTTGGTGGAAAGGACCGCTGCATGAGCTTGAGCCACACACCCGCCACGCCACGCCGCATCGGTTTGGTGATGGTGGATTTGCAAAACGACTTTCTGGCCCCCGAGGGTGCCTACGCGCGTGGCAACACCGTCAGCCCCGAGGCCTTGTTGCTGCCTGCACGGCTGGCCCCGGTGGCCGAGGCGGTCAAGCACCACCACGGGCTGGTGGCGGCCAGCTTGTTCACCTTGTGGCCCGATGTCGACGGTCAACCCATGATCTCGCCGCACCTGCTGGAGCGCCGTCCGTTTTTGCGTGCCGGCGACTTTGCGCCCAGCAGCTGGGGCCAAGCCAATGTGGCGGCGATTGCCCCGTGGGTCGATGTGTCGGTGTGCAAGGTGGCGTATTCGGCTTTCTTCAACACCCAGCTCGACTGGGTGCTGCGCCGCGCAGGTGTGGACACGGTGGTGGTGTGCGGCATTGTCACCAACGGTGGCGTGGCCAGCACGGTGCGCGACGCCCACATGCGCGACTACCGAACCGTGGTGCTGAGCGACGGCTGCGCCACTTTTTCTGACACGGCCCACCAAGCCGCGCTGACCGACATGGCGTCGGTGGCCGAGGTGATGACCTGCGCCCAATTCTTGGCCACGCTATGAGCCCCACGGTTGAGCGTGTTGCCAGTTTTTCTGCGCCGGTGCACACGGCGGTGGCCATTGTGGGTGGCGGGGCCTGTGGCCTCACCGCTGCGCTCACCTTGAGCCAACTGGGCGTGGACTGCGTGGTGCTGGAGCGTGATGCTTTGCCCACCGGGTCGACTGCGCTGTCGTCGGGCTTTGTGCCCGCAGCGGCCACCCAGGCGCAGCAGGCCCAAGGCATCAGCGATTCGCCGGCGCTGTTTGCGCAAGACATTCAAGCCAAGGCCCATGGCCGTGCGTCACCGGTGCTGGTGGATGCCTACAGCCGCGCCATTGGCCCCGCCATGGACGCGCTGGCACAACACCACGGTGTGCCGTGGCAGGTGCTCGACACGTTTTTGTACCCCGGCCACAGCGTGCATCGCATGCATGCCGTGCCCGAAAAAACCGGCGCCGGTTTGATGATGCGTTTGCACAATGCCGCCGAAGCGGCGGGCGTGGTGGTGCTGACCGAAGCCCAGGTGAGCACGCTGTATGTGAACCACGCCGACCACCTGTTGGGCCTGGGCTTTGTGCGCCCTGACGGGCAACTGGAGCACCTCAGCTGCGACAGCGTGCTGCTGGCCTGCAACGGCTTTGGTGGCAATGCCGAGCTGGTGAGTACCTTGCTGCCCGAGATGCGCGATGCGCTGTATGCCGGCCACACGGGCAACGATGGCAGCGCCATCGCCTGGGGCCAACAACTGGGCGCGCAACTGGCAGACCTGGGCGGCTACCAAGGTCACGGCTCGTGGGCCGTGCCGCAAGGGGCGTTGATTTCGTGGGCCTTGATGATGGAAGGTGCGGTGCAAATCAACGCCTTGGGTGCGCGCTTTCATGACGAAACCCAAGGCTACTCTGAAGCGGCGGTGCATGTGCTGGCGCAACCGGGTGGCACCGCGTGGAATGTGTTCGACGACCGCCTGCTGGCCTTTGCCCAAGACTTCCCCGACTTCTGCGACGCGCAAGCGGCGGGTGCGGTGCACAGCGTGGCCGATGTGGCGGCGCTGGCGCAACACATCGGTTGCCCACTAGACACCTTGCGCCACACCTTGGACGCCGTGCACGAGGGCCAAGACCCGGCTACAGGCCGCCATTTCAAGCGCAGCCTGGAGGCCCCCTTTCATGCCATCCGTGTGACCGGGGCTTTGTTCCACACCCAAGGTGGGCTCGACATCAATGCCCAATGCCAAGTGCTGCGCCCCGACGGCAGCGCTTTGCCCAACCTGCTGGCCGCAGGGGGCGCAGCGCGGGGTGTGTCGGGCGATGCGGTGTGGGGCTATTTGTCGGGCAATGGGCTGCTCAGCGCCATCGCGGGCGGCTTCATTGCGGCACACACCGCTGCAAACATGGCGGCACAGACCGCCACACACACCTAAGCTTGAGGGAGACCCCATGAATTTGAAACAACGTTTGAACCAGCCCGAGGTGTTGCTGGCCCCCGGTGTGTACGACGCCTTCAGCGCCTTGATCGCTGAGCAAGCGGGCTTTGAGGCGCTGTACCTGTCGGGTGCCTCGGTGGCCTACACCTTGCTCGGTCGCTCGGACATTGGCTTGACCACGGCCAGCGAGGTGGCGCACACCTTGGCGCACATCACCGACCGCGTGCGCGTGCCCGTGATCGTGGATGCCGACACCGGCTTTGGCAACGCCTTGAACACGCAGCGCACCGTGCGCGAGTTTGAGCGTGCGGGCGCGGCGATGATTCAACTGGAAGACCAAACCTTCCCCAAGCGCTGCGGCCATTTGGATGGCAAAGGCGTGGTGCCTGTGGCCGAGATGGAAG
>CANFJA010000204.1 GCA_947447235.1 Comamonadaceae bacterium | reverse complement strand
GAATGAGGGGGCCTGTCGTGTTCATCGGTGCTGTGTTGTTTGTCGCCGGTTTGTATGGTGTGTGGACGCCAGATTTGGATCGGGCAGAACTGCTGCATCGCTATGGATCACCCACGCAGCATGTGGTCGAGGTCGATGGGCTTCGCATCCACTACGAAGATTCAGGTCCGCCGGACGCACCCGCCCTCTTGCTGCTGCACGGCTTTGGTTCGAGCCTGCAAACTTGGGACGCCTGGACACCTCAACTGGCCTCGAAGTTTCGGGTGATACGACTTGACTTGCCTGGGTTTGGATTGACGGGGGAGAGTCCCACCCAGAATTACTCGGAGGGGCAAGACCTGGCGACGCTGGTCAATTTTGTGAACACCTTGAACCTAGCCAGCTATTCCATTGTGGGCCACTCCATGGGCGGAAAGATGGCGTGGTCCTTGGCCGCTGCACAACCGGAACGCGTCAAAGCCTTGGTGCTGATGGCGCCCGATGGTTTTTCACCCGAGGCGCAATGGGGCACCAAGCCCTATGAGGTGCCCGCCACCATGGGGCTGATGAAATACGCATTGCCCAAGTACTTTGTGCGCGGCTTCCTGGATGCGGCCTATGCCGACCCGAAGTGGTTGACAGAACCCGTGGTCACGCGCTACCACGACATGCTCAGAGCGCCAGGTGTGAGAGGTGCCATCTTGGACCGGGCCGATCAAACGGTCTCTACCAACCCCATCCCACGGTTGAAGCAAATCAAAGCCCCCACCTTGTTGCTGTGGGGTGAGAACGACCGGATGATTCCCAGCAGCAACGCTGTGCATTACGCCTCGGTGTTGCAGCACTCTCGCACCGAGGTCTTGCCCAAGTTAGGGCACGTGCTTCAAGAGGAGCGGCCAGACATTGGACTGGCGAAGGTGGATGCGTTTTTAAGCAGCCATTTGCTGGCAAGCACTCACGCGCCTTGAGCCATGCGGGTGAACCCCTTCACCCTCGGGAGACATTCATTCGGGTATGCGCAAACCTTTGGGCAGGGGGTACTTGGTGTTTTCTTGCAAACCATTCATTTTTCGAACGCTGACGGCGCCCATCTCCCGAAGTCGTGACACAACTTCTTGAACCAACACTTCAGGCGCCGAAGCACCGGCGGTCAATCCAACCCGAGGTTTGCCTTCAAACCAGTGGGCTTGGAGCTCCTGCGCACTGTCGACCATGTAGCTGTCAGCCCCCATGCGGTGGGCCAATTCGCGCAGGCGATTGCTGTTGGAACTCGCAGGGCTCCCCACCACGATCACCACATCCACCTGGCCACTGAGCAATTTCACGGCATCTTGTCGATTCTGCGTGGCATAGCAAATGTCTTGCTGTTTGGGTTGGCGAATCGTCGGAAATTTTTCCTGGATCACGGCCAAGATCTCGGCTGTGTCGTCCATGCTCAAGGTGGTTTGGGTGACCACGGCCAAGCGTTCGGTTTGGCTGGGATTGACACCCGCGACATCGGCCACTGTTTCGACCAAGTGGATGCCGCTGTCGATTTGACCCAGAGTCCCCTCTACCTCTGGGTGCCCCTTGTGCCCAATCATGATGAACTCATAACCTTCTTTGTGCAGCTTGGCCACTTCTACATGCACCTTGGTCACCAGCGGACAGGTTGCATCAAAGATAGAAAAGCCACGGGCCTGCGCCTCTTGCTGAACCGAGCGACTGACGCCGTGCGCGCTGAAAATCAATGTCGCGCCTGCAGGCACTTCTTCCAAATCTTCAATGAACACCGCCCCTTTTTTTTTCAAGGCGTCGACCACAAAGGTGTTGTGCACAATTTCGTGGCGCACATAAATGGGCGGACCAAATTTGGTGAGTGCTTTCTCGACAATCTCTATGGCACGGTCCACGCCTGCACAAAAACCGCGTGGTTCAGCCAACAAAATAGAGTTGATGCTCATGGCTGTGAATCCGTCATCAGTGATTCAAGTGAAATCATGTGTCAACAGCCCTTTTGCTGAGATGTAAAGATGGGAATCGGTCTTGGCGTAGGCAGGCATGTGTGGGTGCACAAGAGGTCTTTTTGCCTGTGAGAACATCTTATCAAAGTGCTGCTGCGCGCACAGCGTTCATGGGTTTTCTGAATGGGGGAAAATTCATCAGCTTGCACTTGAATTGATTCGAACCTCGCACCACTGACTCGCACTCGCACACTTGCCCCTTCTTCCAAACACCTCCTTTGATGCACGAACACAGCCGCCTCAATCAAAAGCACACCCCATGGCGGCTCAGTGTTGCGCCGATGATGGATTGGACCGACAGGCATTGCCGCTTCTTCCACCGTTTGCTCACCCAGCACACCTTGCTCTACACCGAGATGGTCACCACGGGTGCACTGCGCCACGGCGATGTGCAGCGTCATTTGCGCTTCAACGCTGAAGAGCATGGGGTGGCCCTGCAACTCGGCGGCAGCGAACCCGCAGACTTGGCCTACGCCGCCAAGTTGGGTGAGCAGTGGGGCTACGACGAAATCAACCTCAACTGCGGATGCCCCAGCGACCGCGTGCAGCGTGGTGCGTTTGGCGCGTGCTTGATGAACGAACCCGCCTTGGTGGCCGAGGGCGTGAAAGCCATGCGCGATGTGGTGGATGTGCCTGTCACAGTCAAGCACCGCATCGGCATTGACAAGGTCGAGAGTTACGACTTTGTGCGCGACTTTGTCGGCCAAGTCAGTTTGGCAGGATGCAGCGTATTCATTGTTCACGCACGCAATGCGTGGTTGCAAGGCTTGAGCCCCAAAGAGAACCGTGAAATTCCGCCGCTGCGTTATGAGTTGGCGTACCAGCTCAAACAAGACTTTCCTGATTTGACGATCGCGGTCAACGGCGGCATCACCACCAACGCGCAAATTGCCAGTCACTTGCAGCATGCCGATGGCGTGATGGTGGGGCGCGAAGCCTATTACAACCCTTGGCTGCTCAGCACCTGGGATGCTGAGTTCTTTGGCGCCGATGCAGCGCCCTTGACCCGCGAAGCGGTGGAAGAAGCCATGGTGGACTACATGGCGCGCGCGCACGCTGAAGACGG
>CANFJA010000203.1 GCA_947447235.1 Comamonadaceae bacterium | reverse complement strand
CCCTGGGCCAACACCCACACATGCTCGGCGAGGTTCATCACGGCTTGCATGACGTGCTCAATCATGAGCACCGTCACGCCACCGGCCACCAGGCCGCGCACCACAGGCAACATGTCTTGAATTTCTTGCGGGTTCAAACCGGCCAACACCTCGTCGAGCAGCAACAGCTTGGGTTGCGTGGCCAAGGCACGGGCCAGCTCCAGGCGTTTGCGCCCTGCCACGGTGAGGTCACCGGCGGGTTTGTCGAGTTGGGCGTATAGCCCCACGCGTTCGGCCACGGCTTCGGCGGCGTGCAAGGCATCGCTGCGCTTGGCGTGTTGCAAGTGGGCCCCGACGGCGATGTTTTCGCGCACGGTTTGCGAAGCAAAGGGCTGCACGATTTGAAACGTGCGCGTCAACCCCAAGGCCGCGTTGAGGTGCGGCGCACGGCCGGTGATGTCCACACCGTCAAACGTGACGCGTCCCGTGTCGGGCACCAAAAAGCCAGACATCAAGGCAAACAGCGTGGTTTTGCCCGCGCCATTGGGGCCGATCAAGGCGGTCAAACTGCCTGACGGCACTTGCAAACTCACATCTTGCACCGCGCGCAAACCCCCAAAGGCGCGCGACACATGGCTGACTTCTAGCAAGCTCATGTGCCCTCCTTCGTTTGCGACGCGCTGTCTTGGCGCTTGAACCAACGCTGGCCCATACCGCCCACACCGCGCGGCAAGAACATCACGATCAACACCAGCACGCAGCCATAGACCACCATGTTGATGCCCGGCAACTGACCAAACAAATTGCGCGTCACATCGGCCAACACATGCAAGGCCAAGGCGCCCACCACCGGGCCCCACAGCGTGCCCATGCCGCCCACGATGGCACCCACCAGGGCCTCCACCGAGGTGTGCGGGCCAAAGGCCAAGCCGGGGTCGATGTACTGAAACACCTGCACATAAAACGCACCGCCCGCGCCCATCAACGCACCCGACAACACGGTGGCCCAGAGCTTGACCAGGAAGGGGTTGACGCCAATCGCGCGTGCCGCGTCTTCGTTGTCGCGCACGGCTTGCAGGTAAGCGCCAAACCGTGAATGCCGCAACCAGGCTGTCACGCACAAGGCCACCGTCACCAAGCCCAGAATCAGCCACACATAGCCCGCACGCGAGGCAAACTGCATATTGCCCACCGACTCACGCAAGGGCAACATCAAGCCCACGCCTGCGCCGGTGAAGGGCACCGACAGCGCGACGATGCGAAACACCTCGGCAAACGCCAGTGTGACCAGCGCAAAGTACGAGCCCTTGAGGCCATAGCGAAACGACAAAGCGCCCACAAATAAGCCCACCGCAGCGCTGGTGCCCATGGACAACGCCAGGCTGAGCCAAGGGTTCCAACCCCCATGCACTTGGGCCATGACTTGTACATAGGCCCCGGTGCCAAAAAACAGCGCATGGCCAAACGAGAACTGACCACCAAAACCACCCAGCACGTTCCAGGCTTGCGCGAGCAAGCAGGCGTACAAGGCCATCATCACAAAGTTGAGCACCACCCCTGAATCGGTGAAAAAAGGAATGCTGCCCACCAGCAACACAAACAGCGCAATGGCACGTGCGTCTTTCATGCGCGTGCTCCAAACAAACCTTGCGGACGGAACAACAGCACCGCGATGAAGATGGCAAAAATGCCGACCTGCCCGAGCGACTCGCCCAGGTACAAGCCCCCGATGGACTCGACCACGCCAATCAGCAAGCCACCCACCAAGGCACCGACAAAACTGCCCATGCCACCCAACACCACGATGGTGAACGCCACCAGCACAAAGCCGCTGCCCACCAAGGGGTTGACGTAATAGGCGGGTAACAAAAAGCAAGCCGCCGCGCCCAAGCAGGCCAAGCCAATGCCAAAGCACATGGCATACACATGGTCCACATCGATGCCCATCAAACGGGCACCGTGTTTTTCTTTGGCCACGGCGCGGATGGCGCGACCCAAGTCGGTGTAGCGCATCACCGCCAGCAACACCGCAGACACCACCAGGGCACCGACAAACGAGACCAACTTCGGCAAGGCAATCATGGCCGGGCCGATGGTGACCGTGGTCAGGGTGTACGCGGTTTCAATGTTGCGGGTGTCGGACTTGAAAAACAGCAGGGCCAAGTTTTCCAAAACAATCGATATCCCAAGGGTGACCAACAAAATGTTTTCGTCTTTGCCGTGGCTGGCCCGGTTGATGACACCACGCTGCAACATATAACCCAAGGCAAACATCGCCGGCACCATGATGGGCAAGGCCAAGTAGGGATCGATGCCAAGTTGTTCTTTTAAAAAATACACACCGTACAAAGCCACCATCAACGACGCCCCATGGGCGAAGTTGATGATGTGCAGCACGCCATAGATCAAGGTCAACCCCAGCGCGATCAATGCATAGACAGCACCCGTGGTGATGCCGTTGAGCACCGAGGCAAACAAAATAGACAGATCAAACATGGCGTGGCTTTGGCAGAAGGCTCAAGCGTTCAAGGGGAAGATGGGTTCAACTTCGCGGTAGTCGCGCGGGATGATCACCTTGATGTCGCCCTTGACCACCTGGGTCATCAAAGGCTGGGCGCCCATGTTTTGGCCGTTGACAAACTGCGTGGTGCCGTAGGGCATGATGTGGTCAGAGAAGGTGCTCTTGTTCAAGGCATCGATGATGGCGGCGCGGTCGCTCGACTTGGCGCGCTCGATCGCATCGGCCAACAAGCGCATCGCCGTGTAGGCCATGAACACCTCGTAGCTGAAGAACAAGCCCTTGGCTTCGACGCGTTTCTTGAGTTCCAGCGAACGCTTGTCGCGGGGGTTGAACCAATGGTTGCAGTCGATGATGCCGTTGGCGGCCTCGGGGAATTCTTTGACAAATTTGTAGCTCGATGCCGCGCCACCCAAGACCGAATAAATCGCTTTGGGCGTGACTTTTTGCTGCTGCATGGTGCGCACCAACAAGGCGTACTCGTTGTAGTAGTTGGCCGGAATCACGATGTCAGGGTTGACCTGCTTCATGCGCAACACGATGTTGTTGAAGTCGCGCGTGGGGTTGGCGTG
>CANFJA010000202.1 GCA_947447235.1 Comamonadaceae bacterium | reverse complement strand
GGCTTGGGCCACCTCGGGTGTGCTGGCGCGTGCGGTGAGTTGGTCAATGCCGTCGCGCACCTCGGTCACCTCCGAGAACATCACGCTCGCGCCTGCACGCACCAGCAAGTCGGTGCAAAACCCCACCGCAGGGTTGGCCGTGACGCCAGAGAACGCATCGCTGCCACCGCACTGCACACCCACCACCAATTCGCTGGCGGGCACGGTTTCGCGGCGGCGCTGGTTGAGTCGCGTCAGATGGCGTTGGGCCGTGGCCATGAGGTGGTCCACCATGGACATGAAGCCCACATGGCCCTCGTCTTGCAAACACACCACATCCAGCGTCTCGCCGCGCTGGTCGTTGATGGGAATGGCACCGGGCGGCATCAAGCGCTCGGGCTGCAATTTTTCGCAGCCCAGGCTCACCACCATCACTTCGCCGCCAAAGTTGGGGTTGAGGCTGATGTTGCGCAGCGTGCGAATCGGAATCTCTGCGCCCTCGGCATCGATCGCCACACCGCAGCCATAGCTGTGCTCCAAGCCCACCACGTCGTCGACATGGGGGAATAGGGGCAGCAACTCCGCCTTGATGCGTTGCACCGCAAACGACACCACGCCCGAGACGCATTGCACGGTGGTGGTGATGGCCAAGATGTTGCGTGTGCCCACCGAACCATCGGCATTGCGGTAGCCCTCAAAGGTGTAGCCCTCGAGTGCGGGCAGCGGCTCGGGCTTGACGGTGGCCATGGGCAAGTGGTCAAGCCCACGCGCCTCGGGCATTTGCAACAAGCGCTCATGCACCCAACTGCCCGCCGCAATGTCTTGCAGGGCGTAGCCGATGGGAATGCCATAGCGCAGCACCGCGCTGTGGGCGGGCAAGTCGTGCAGCGCCACTTTGTGGCCTTGCGGCACATGGTCTTTCAAGGTCAAGCCCTGTTCCAACGCCGTGCCCGCGGCCAAGCCCCCGTGGTTGGCCACGATGGCGACGTTGTCGCTGGCATGCATGCGGATGGTGAGCGGGCGCATCGAAGTCTCCAGTGGATGTGTGCTATCTTTGTGCCAATGATAGCGGTACCATTGCCGCACTTGCAAGAGAGATCACCCCTGCCCATGTCGGAGTCAGACCACACCAAACGCACTCGCCGCAGCAGCGGCGCCATCACCTTGCGTGATGTGGCCATGTTGGCTGGGGTGGCGCCCATCACCGCCTCGCGTGCCATCAACACGCCTGCTCAGGTGTCGCCCGACGTGCTGCGCAAAGTGCAAGACGCCGTGCAGCGCACGGGCTACGTGCCCAACCGCATGGCGGGGGGCTTGGCCTCGTCGCGCAGCCGCTTGATTGCGGCCGTGGTGCCCAGCACCGTGATGTCGGTGTTCATGCAAACCATCGAGGCCTTGAACGACACCTTGTTCGACGCGGGCTACCAGCTGATGTTGGGCCAGTCAGGCTACTCGGCGGCTCGCGAAGAGACCTTGCTGGAAGCCATCATTGGACGGCGCCCAGACGGCATTTTTTTGACCGGCATCTTGCCGCCGGGCAAAGGCCGCACCCGCTTGTTGGCTTCGGGCATTCCGGTGGTCGAAACCTGGGACTTGACGCCCACCCCGATTGACATGCTGATTGGCTTTTCTCACTCGGACATTGGCCGAGCGGTGGCCCATTTTTTGATGGGCAAAGGGCGTCGCCGCTTTGCCATCGTGCGCGCCGAGGATGAGCGGGCCGACCGACGCACCGTCGCCTTTCAAGAGGTGCTGGCCCAGCAAGGTTTACCGCCTGCCGAGGTGGTGAATGTGGGGGCCTCGCGGTCCTTGCGCAGCGGGCGCGATGCCATGGCGCACATCTTGTCGCACAGCCCGGATGTGGACGCGATTTTTTGCAGTTCTGATTTGTTGGCGCTGGGTGTGGTGACCGAGGCGCGTGCCCAGCAGGTGCCGATCCCTGAGCGCATGGCGGTGGTCGGTTTTGGCGACGTGCCTTTTGTGGCCGACATGGACCCTGCATTGACCACGGTGCGGATCAATGGCGGTGACATTGGGCTTCAAGCCGCGCAGTTCTTGATGGCCCGCGCCGAAGGCCGCTCGGTAGAGCCGCGCATTGTGGATGTGGGGTTTTCCATCGTGGAGCGTGCCAGCACCTGACTGGCGTAAACCCTAGGCCAAACCCATTGACGCTCGAAGTTCTGTTGGTTAGCATCGCTGATCGAATTTGGTAGCGCTACCAAATTGGCCCATCGGTCGTTGAAACTTTCACACTCACCCGTTCAGCTCACGCTTTTATCGATCTCGCTGTATGACCTCATCCGCCACCCCTTTGTACAAACGCCTGTTGCTCACCGGTGCTGCCGGCGGCTTGGGCCGCGCCCTGCGGCCACGACTGACCGCCCAGTGCGAGGTCTTGCGTGTGAGCGACCTGGCCAACTTGGGGCCAGCCCAGCCGGGCGAAGAAGTCCAGCAGGTGGCCCTGCAAGACCGCGCCGCCGTGCTCGCGCTGCTGGAGGGTGTGGATGCGGTGGTGCACTTGGGTGGCATTTCCACCGAGCATGCTTTTGACGACATCTTGCAAGCCAACATCGTGGGCGCTTACAACCTGTACGAGGCGGCACGCATCCATGGCACGCGCCGCATTGTGTTTGCCAGTTCCAACCATGTGACGGGCTTTTACCGCCAAGATGAAGTGGTCAGCCCCACCATGCCGGTGCGCCCCGACAGCTATTACGGCCTGAGCAAAGCCTTTGGCGAAAACCTGGCGCGTTTTTACTTTGACCGCTATGGCATTGAAACCGTGTGCTTGCGCATCGGGTCGTCCTTCCCTGAAGCCAAAGACCGGCGAATGTTGGCCACGTGGATGAGTTATGACGACTTGGAGCGCTTGGTGGTGGCCAGTCTGAGCTCGCCGGTGGTGGGCTACAGCGTGATTTATGGCATGTCCGACAACCACCACGTGTGGTGGGACAACACCTCGGCCAAGCACATCGGCTACCGCCCGCAAGACAGTTCAGAGCCCTTTCGCGCAGCGGTAGAGGCCAAGCAGCCCCAGCTCGATCTCACCGACCCCGCCGTGCGCTACCAAGGCGGCGGCTTTGTCAAAGCCGGACCTTT
>CANFJA010000201.1 GCA_947447235.1 Comamonadaceae bacterium | reverse complement strand
GTCGACGGCCATGCACCCGGCTCGCTGCGCCGCGTCGACACCACCCATGTGCCCTTGAGCCACTACCTGGGTGCGGTGGGCATGCCAGGTGTCACCGCTTGGTATGGCTTGGTCAAAATCATCGCGCCTCAAGCCGGTGAAACGGTCACGGTCAGTGCGGCCAGTGGGGCGGTGGGCAGCGCCTATGGCGCCTTGGCCAAAGCCCGTGGGTGCCGGGTGGTGGGCATTGCGGGTGGGCCCGACAAATGCGACTACGTGGTCAACAGCTTGGGCTTTGACGCCTGCATCGACTACAAGCAGCACGGAGACTACCTCTCTCTTTCCAAAGCCTTGCGCGAGGCTTGCCCCCACGGCATCGACGGCCACTTTGAGAACGTGGGCGGCATGGTGCTCGACGCAGTGATGCTGCGCACCAACGCCTTTGCGCGCATCGCCGTCTGCGGCATGATCGCGGGCTATGACGGCGCACCGTTGCCGATGACAAACCCGGCGCTGATTTTGGTCAACCGCCTGAAGATCCAAGGCTTCATCGTGAGCGAACACATGGAGGTGTGGCCCGAAGCACTCCAAGAGTTGGGTCACTTGGTGGGAAGCGGTCAATTGCGCCCTCGTGAATCCGTGGCACAAGGCCTGGCCGCAGCCCCTGAGGCGTTCTTGGGCCTGCTCAAAGGCAAGAACTTTGGCAAACAACTGGTCCAGCTGGTTTAAAGACCGCATCACATGATTGCAAATTTTGAAGGCAAAACCGCGGTTTTGACGGGCGCGGGTTCGGGCTTTGGTTTGGCCTGCGCGCGCCTGGGCGCCCAATTGGGCATGAACCTGGTGTTGGTGGATGTGCAGCGTGACGCCCTGGATGCGGCGGTGGCAGAACTCTCGGCCACGGGGGTGACGGTGGTCGCACATTGTGTCGATGTGTCCCAGGCCGATCAGATGCAAACCTTGGCGCATGACGTCTACACCCAGTTGGGCGCCCCACACCTGCTGTTCAACAACGCAGGCGTGGGCTCGGGCGGTTTGGTGTGGGAGAACTCGCTGGCCGATTGGCAGTGGGTGCTGGGTGTCAACCTGTGGGGCGTGATCCACGGTGTGCGTTTGTTCACCCCCATGATGTTGCAAGCCGCCCAACAAGACCCGCGCTACCAAGGCCACATCGTCAACACCGCCAGCATGGCCGGCTTGCTCACGCCGCCCAACATGGGGGTCTACAACGTGAGCAAACACGCCGTGGTGGCGCTGACCGAGACCTTGTACCAAGACCTGCGCCTGGTGACGGACCAGGTCAGTGCCAGTGTGGTGTGCCCGTACTTTGTGCCCACGGGGATTGGAGACAGCCAACGCAATCGCCCCAGCGGTGAGCTTCAGGCTCTGGAGCTGACCCCTAGCCAGCGCATCAGCCAAGCCATGCTCGACAAGGCTGTGCACAGCGGCAAAGTCAGCGCGGCCGAAGTGGCTCAAAAAATCATCGATGCGGTGGCCGCCGACCAGTTCTACATCTACAGCCATCCTCAAGCCTTGGGCAATGTGCAGCAGCGCATGCAGGCCATCGTGTCACAACAACAGCCGCCAGACCCTTTTGCGGCGCGGCCTGAGGTGGGGCAGCAATTGCGTGCGCAATTGCGCGATTGAGAGGCAACTGCTTGCGTCATCACCCGACGTCATGCCGCGACGGCACTGTGGCAAACTCGCCCGCTTTGAAGAATTGATCCCCAGAAAATGCAAAAAATCACCCGGCAAATCGCTGCCGAAATCAAGGTCTCGGAATCGCAAGTCAAGGCTGCTGTTGAACTGCTCGACGGTGGCGCCACCGTGCCCTTCATTGCGCGTTACCGCAAAGAAGTGACGGGTGGGCTCGATGACATCCAACTGCGCGAACTCGAAGCCCGTTTGGGCTATTTGCGCGAGCTCGAAGACCGCCGCGCCACCGTGCTCAAAAGCATTGAAGACCAAGGCAAGCTCACACCTGATCTGCGCGCCGCCATTGAAGCTGCCCCCACCAAGCAAGAGCTGGAAGACTTGTACTTGCCCTTCAAGCCCAAGCGCCGCACCAAAGGCATGATCGCCAAAGAGGCGGGGCTGGAGCCTTTGGCCGACAAGCTGTTTGCCAACCCCGAGTTGAACCCCAGCACCGAGGCAGAGGCCTTTGTGTTGCCCGCAGACAAGATTGAAGGGGCCGACTTTTCCACCGTGGCCGCCGTGTTGGACGGCGTACGAGACATCTTGAGTGAACGCTGGGCCGAAGACGCGGGCTTGGTGCAAACCTTGCGCGAGTGGTTGTGGCGCGAGGGACTGTTTCGCAGCGCATTGGCCAGCGGCAAAGACGAGAGCCACCCCGATGTCGCCAAGTTCCGTGACTACTTTGACTACGACGAACCGATTGGCCGCGTGCCCTCGCACCGCGCCTTGGCGGTGTTTCGTGGCCGAGCCTTGGAAATGCTGGATGCCAAATTGGTCGCACCCGAGGCCATGGACGGCAAACCCACAGAGCCCAAGGCCGCCGCCCCCACACTGGCCGAAGGCAAGATCGCCCTTCATCTGGGCTGGAGCCACCAAGCCCGCCCGGCAGATGACCTGATTCGCAAATGCGTGGCCTGGACCTGGCGCGTCAAACTGAGTTTGTCCACCGAACGCGACCTGTTCACCCGCCTGCGTGAAGACGCGGAACAAGTGGCCATCAAGGTGTTTGCCGACAATCTGCGCGACCTGTTGCTGGCCGCGCCCGCTGGCCCGCGTGTGGTGATGGGTTTGGACCCCGGCATCCGCACCGGCGTGAAAGTGGCCGTGGTCGACGCTACCGGTAAGCTGGTGGAAACCGCCACCGTCTACCCCCATGAGCCGCGCAAAGATTGGGACGGCTCGCTCTACACCCTGGCCAAGTTGTGTGAGACACACGGCGTCAACCTGATCGCCATTGGCAACGGCACAGCCAGCCGTGAGACCGACAAACTCACGGGCGAGTTGATCAAGCTGATGGCCCGGCATGACGCCGCCAAAACCATCGACAAAGTGGTGGTCAGCGAAGCCGGGGCCTCGGTTTACAGCGCCAGTGAATTTGCCAGCCAAGAAATGCCCGACGTGGACGTGAGCCTGCGAGGGGCCGCCAGCATCGCGCGGCGCTTGCAAGACCCGTTGGCCGAGTTGGTCAAGATCGATCCCAAGTCCATC
>CANFJA010000200.1 GCA_947447235.1 Comamonadaceae bacterium | reverse complement strand
GGTTGTCATACAACAAGGGGGCCAAAATCAAAGTCAGCGGTACCACCAAGTTGGTGATCAAGGCACGGATGGCAAACCCTCCGTCCAAGGCAAAGCGCGGGTCTAGCCACGCATGCGCCGTGGCATAAGCGGCAACCGCTACAAACACAAAGACCACCCCCGTCCACCACAGCCCCTGGCGTTGCCCCACCAAGAAAAAAGCTACCACTGGCACCACCGGCAGCCAAGCCAAATAAGGCGAAAAAATACCGCCCGTGCCCCACACCGCATAGGCCAGGGTTGCCAAGGTCATCCACAGCACCCACCGGATGCAGGTTTGCAAGCTCACACCCCGATACACGGCCAGCACGGCCAGCATCAAGGTCACGGCCATCGTGCTTGTGGCCATGGCCTCTTCGAACGACGCAAAAAATGTGCACAGCCACAAGGTGGCCGACACCATGACACAGGTGGCCACAAAGGACTGCATTTTGTTTTCGCGCAATCGCGCGGGCACAAGGGCCCCGAGCCACGCTGTGCAACGCAGCCATAAAGCAGCGCTCATGTCCCGGCCCCTTGCCTGCGCAACAACAAGCAGCGTGAGATTTGCGCCACCGTGTCACTGGGGTCCAGCGGTTTGTGCAACACATCGTCCATGCCGCTGGCCAAACAACGTTCGCGGTCCACCGGGTTCACGCTGGCGGTCAGTGCCAGCACCGGCACTTGGTTGGCGGGCGCTGGAAGCGTCTGCCGCAAGACACGGGTGGCCTCTAGCCCGTCCATTGCCGGCATCATCATGTCCATCAACACCAAATCAAAGTCTTGGGTTTGCAACAGCACCAAAGCTTGCGCACCGCTCTCGGCCTGTGTCACGGTGGCATGGGGGAAATTCTTTTTCAACAACAAGCCCGCCACCATCAAGTTCACCGCGTTGTCATCGACCACCAAAAAATGCAAGGGCTCTTGCGTGACATCTGTCAGGGTCACATCGGCTTGGGTTGAAGCATCCCCCAGAGGCACGGGCAACTTGAACCAAAACCGCGAGCCTTGACCCACTTGGCTGCTCAAGCCCAAAGTGCCGCCCTGCAGGGTGACCAGTCGCTCACAAATGGACATGCCCAAGCCGGTGCCGCCGTATTGACGGTTGGTTTGAATGTTGGCGTGTTCAAAGCGGTCAAAGATGACCTGTTGTCGGTCTGGCGCAATGCCTATGCCGGTGTCTTGGACCACCACCTGCAGGTGTGCATCCACCCAAGTCACGCACACATCGACGCGTCCGTGCTGGGTGAACTTGATGGCGTTGTCCACCAAGTTCTGCACAATTTGCAGCAGGCGGGCCTTGTCGGTGTGGACCCAAACGTGCATGACCTGCGTGACATCTAAGGCCATCTCCAAGCCCTTGACCTGTGCGCGAACTTGGTACGGTTGCAGCATCTCTGTGATGGCGCGCGACACCTCAAAGGTTTGGGCATGCAAGACCAAACGCCCAGCTTGCAGCTGCGAAAAATCCAAAATGTCATTGACCACTTGCAGCAGTTGCTCGGTGGACCGGCGGATGTGGTCGACCACCACGACATCCTCTTCACGGTCTTGCAGCTGACTGCGCAACAAGCCGTTGAACCCCAAAATCGCGTTCATGGGTGTGCGCAGCTCGTGGCCGACGGAAGCCATGAACTCTTCTTTGTGTGCCTGAGCGCGCTGCAAGGCTTCATGGGTCGCTTCTAAGTCTTGGTTGTGCAACTCGTTGGCTTTGACTTGTTGGCGGTACATGCGCTCGTAGAGGTACATGCCCAGCACCCATCCTCCCACCGCACACGCTTGGTTCATCACCCCCCAAGCAATGGCTTGGTGCACGTTGACATGGGTGTCCACCCAGCCGAGCAAGCACGCCCCCATGAGCCCCACCTGGCCGAGTGAAACAAGCCCCAACCACCACCAGCTGGCTTTGCGCCCCAGCGTGAGCAGGGCCACCATGGGCAACAAACTGGCCCACAAGTTTTTGGAAGAGTTCACCCCACCGGTTTGCGCCGCCACCCACAGCCATGTGAACAAGCCCATGAAAAGCGCCAGATTGGCGCCAAGCAGGGTTGAAAACCCACGCCGAAGCAACACCATCAACACCAAACAAATCCCCGCACTGAACACATAAATGCGGTGGTCGTAGCCGGGGTGATCGAGCAGATAAAACACCACCGAGACAGCCCATGTCAGCTGCAAACAATAGGTGGAAAACAAACGCCGCCGCGCGTCCAACAGGCCTTGTTGGCCAAGGTCGGTGTCATCCGACAGACGGTCGGCGCGCGCGGCGTTTGCCATGGTGCGTTTCAGCCACAAATGGCTTTAACCCCTGAGCTTGTCGATCAAACCATTGAGCTCGTCCAAGGAGCCAAACTGGATCGCCAATTCGCCCATCTCTTCAATGCGCCCTTGCCGTTTGACGCGTTTTTTGATGCGCACATCCACTTGCGCAGTGAGCAAATCCGACAACTCTTCTTCCACGCGCTTCAAGTCGCGCGACTTGTCTTTCTTGGGCTTTTGGGGCACCAAATTGAACTCGGCGCCGAGCTTTTTCACCAAGCTCTCGGCCTCACGCACCGACATGTGTTTGGCCGCAATTTGGTTGGCGGCGGTGATTTGTGCGGCACGGTCCAAAGCGAGCAAGGCGCGGGCGTGGCCCATGTCCAAGTCGCCCGCCATCAGCATGGTTTGCACGGGCTCGGCCAGGTTGAGGAGGCGCAACAAATTGCTGGCGGCACTGCGTGAACGGCCCACCGCTTGGGCGGCGGTTTCGTGGGTCAGGCCGAACTCTTTGATCAAGCGCTGCAGGCCTTGGGCTTCTTCCAGCGGGTTGAGGTCTTCGCGCTGGATGTTTTCAATCAAGGCCATGGCCGCGGCGGCCTCGTTGGGCACATCACGCACCAGCACGGGCACGCTGTCAAGGCCCGCAAGTTTGGCGGCTCGGCTGCGGCGCTCACCGGCAATGATTTCGTATTTGCCCGCGTTGGGGCCGTCGGTCAGTCGACGCACCAGAATGGGCTGCATGATGCCCTGGGCTTTGATGCTCTCGGCCAACTCGTACAGCGCGCCTTCGTCCATGCGCGTGCGGGGTTGGTACATGCCAGGCACCATCTCGCTCAGGGGCAAGGTGTGGGGCAAGCCCTCAGCAGCAGCAGCTTTGGCCGCTGCGTTGTCGTC
>CANFJA010000199.1 GCA_947447235.1 Comamonadaceae bacterium | reverse complement strand
CTCACCTGTGAGCACCAAACGCGCCGCGTCACACGCACCGAATACAACGGCCGCGTCACCGTGTTGGCCGATCGCTTTGACGGCAAGCGGCTCAACTCGCCCAACGACATCGTGTGCCAGCGCAACGGCGCGGTGTGGTTCACCGACCCACCGTTTGGCATAGGCGGCGATTGGGAGGGCGATGCAGCGCCCGCAGAGTTGCCCCATGCGGTCTACCGCATCGATCCGCACAGCGGTGTTTTGCAGCAGGTGTTGACCGATGTGCAAGGCCCCAATGGTTTGGCGTTCTCGCCCGACGAGTCGCTGTTGTATGTGGTGGAGAGTCGGGCCCAACCGCACCGCAAGGTGTGGGCCTATTGCGTTGGCAAAGACGGCGCACTGAGTGACAAACGCTTGGTCATCGACGCGCAAGGGCCGGGTGCTTTGGACGGCATTGCGGTGGATGTGACGGGTCACATTTGGTGCGGTTGGGGCAGCGATGGTTCTGTGGGTGCCGATGTGGCCGCACTCGACGGCGTGCGCGTGTTCACCCCCGATGGCACGGCGATTGGCCACATCCACTTGCCCGAGCGCTGCGCCAATGTGTGTTTTGGCGGTGCCAAACACAACCGCTTGTTCATGGCCAGCAGCCATTCGCTGTATGCGCTGTACACCAACACCCGTGGTGCCACGGACTGATATCCCTTGAGGAGTTGAGATGACACACACACGCCTGCTGCGTTGGCTCTTGGCCGTTGCGACTTTCAGTCTGGCTTGCACCGCCCACGCTTGGCCCGACAAACCGGTGACCTTGGTGGTGCCGTTTCCGCCCGGCGGATCGACCGATTTGATCGCCCGCACCTTGGCGCCCAAGCTGCAAGAAAAATTTGGCGGTAGCTTCATTGTTGACAACAAAGCCGGTGCCACCGGCACCATTGGCACTGGCTTTGTGGCGCGTGCGCCAGCCGATGGCCACACCCTGTTGGTGTCGTCGCTGGGGCCCTTCGTGATTGCGCCGCATTTGCTCAGCAAAGTGCCCTACGACGCGCTGAAAGACCTCGACCCCATCAGCGTGGCCGTGCAAGCGCCCAATGTGTTGGTGGTGCCCGCCATCTCGCCGCACAAAACCATGGCGCAGGTCTTGGCCTTTGCCAAAGCCAACCCCGACAAGATGACCTTTGCCTCTTCGGGCAATGGCAGCAGCGACCACCTCACCGCCGAGTTGTTCTGGTTGCAAACCGGCACCACCGGCGTGCACGTGCCCTACAAAGGGGGCGGCCCGGTGATGACCGATTTGCTGGGTGGGCAAGTGGATGCCTCGTTCATGAACCTCAACACCGCCATGCCGCAAATCTTGGCGGGCAAGTTGCGAGCACTCGCTATCACCAGTGCCAAGCGCTCGCCGCTGTTGCCTGCGGTGCCCACGCTGGAAGAGCTGGGCATCAAAGACGCCAATGTGTATTCGTGGCAAGCCGTGGCCGGCCCGCGAGGCCTACCAGCGGACCTCAAAACCAAGCTGCACGCCGCCATCTTGGCGGCCTTGAACGACCCGCAGGTCAAACCCAAATTGCTCGAACTTGGCTTTGAAATTGTGGCCACCACGCCCGAGCAATTCAGCGCTTACCAAGCTGCTGAATTTGCCCGTTGGAAAAAACTCATCGAATCGCGCAACATCAAAGCGGATTGAATCAAAGCCCATTCCATCGGTGCCACTTTCTTGTATCCATGACCCACACCACGCCCACCATCACCCAACTGCGCGTCATCCCCGTGGCCGGGCATGACAGCATGCTGCTCAATCTGTCGGGCGCGCACGGTGCGTTCTTCACCCGCAACTTGCTCATCCTCACCGACAGCGCAGGCCACACCGGCATTGGCGAAGTGCCCGGTGGCGAAAAAATCCGCGCCACCTTGGAGGACGCTGCCGAGCTGGTGGTCGGCCAAAGCCTGGGCCAGGTGCAGGCCGTGCTCAACCGCATGCACGCGCGTTTTGCCGACCGCGACTCGGGCGGACGTGGCTTGCAGACCTTTGACCTGCGCACCACCATCCATGCCGTCACCGCGGTGGAGTCGGCCTTGCTCGATTTGTTGGGCCAACACCTCAACGTGCCCGTGGCGGCCCTGTTGGGTGAAGGTCAGCAACGCAGCGCGGTGGAGATGTTGGGGTATTTGTTTTTCATTGGCGACCGCAGCCGCACCGACTTGCCTTACCGCAACGAACAAGACTCAGACGATGCGTGGTGTCGCTTGCGCAACGAAGCAGCCATGACGCCTGAATCGGTGGTGCGCTTGGCCGAGGCGGCGCACGCCAAATATGGCTTCAATGACTTCAAGCTCAAAGGTGGTGTGCTGGCGGGCGAGGCCGAAATTGAGGCTGTGCGTGCCTTGCACGAACGCTTTCCACAGGCACGTGTCACGCTCGACCCCAACGGGGGGTGGTGGCTCAAAGACGCGGTGCGCTTGATGCGCGACCTGCACGGTGTGGTGGCCTATGCCGAAGACCCGTGCGGGGCCGAAGAGGGCTTCAGTGGGCGCGAGGTGATGGCCGAGTTTCGCCGCGCCACCGGCTTGCCCACCGCCACCAACATGGTGGCCACCGACTGGCGACAGCTGACCCAT
This sequence comes from Comamonadaceae bacterium, assembly GCA_947447235.1. Taxonomy (GTDB): domain Bacteria; phylum Pseudomonadota; class Gammaproteobacteria; order Burkholderiales; family Burkholderiaceae_C; genus Limnohabitans. The sequence continues at coordinate 584 of CANFJA010000199.1, read as the reverse complement.
TCGCTCTCGCTGCAAAGCGTGGACATTCCGCTGGCCGACCCGCATTTTTGGACCATGGCCGGCTCAGTGCGCGTGGCCCAAACCTGCCGCGACTGGGGCTTGACCTGGGGCTCGCACTCCAACAACCACTTTGATGTGTCTTTGGCCATGTTCACCCATGTGGCGGCAGCGGCACCAGGCAAGGTGACCGCCATCGACACCCACTGGATTTGGCAAGACGGCCAGGGCCTCACGCAAGAGCCCTTGCAAATCATCGGCGGCCATGTGCAAGTGCCCACCCAGCCTGGCTTGGGCGTTCAGCTGGACATGGCCAAGGTCGAAGCGGCGCACCAGCTGTATTTGCAACACGGCTTGGGCGCACGCGACGACGCCATGGCCATGCAATACCTGATGCCTGGTTGGACGTTTGACCACAAGCGGCCTTGCATGGTGCGCTGATTTTTAGAACCTCATTTTTAAAACACAAAGGACTTCACATGAAAATTGGATTCATCGGCTTGGGCATCATGGGCACGCCCATGGCGCAACACCTGCTCAACGCCCCACACGACCTGTATGTGCGCACCCGCAGCCAAGTGCCTGCG
>CANFJA010000198.1 GCA_947447235.1 Comamonadaceae bacterium | reverse complement strand
GACGAGGCTTTGACAGGCGCTTTGGCAGGCGCCGCCTTGGCTGTCACTTTCTTACCAGGCACTGGTTTTTGAACGGCGGGCTTCTTGGCAGGCACTGACTTTTGAACCGTGGCCTTCTTGGCAGGCACTGGTTTTTTAGCCGAGGACTTCTTGGCAGAGACAGGCTTTTTTGCCGTCGCCTTTTGAGCGGGCACCGGCTTGGCGGCAGCCTTGACGGCCTTTTTAAGCACTGGCTTGGCCAAAGGTTTTTTGGCCCTCGGCTGAGCAACCACCGCCTTTTTGGCCACGGGCTTTTTGACAACCGCCTTGGCAGGCGTTGCTTTTTTGACCACCGCCTTGGTGCTCACAGCTTTTTTGGCAGGCACCGGCTTGGCCACAGGTTTCTTGGCCACGGGCTTGCTGGGCTTGGCCGTGGATTTGGCAGCTGCGGTCTTTTTCACGACGTGTTTGGCAGCCGCTTGTGGCTTAGCGCCCGTTTTGCCAGCTTTTGGAGCGGGCACAGGCTTTTTGGGAGTGGGTTTGCGGGCTTTGGCGTTCACAGTATGTCTCCTGACAGACCTTGGCCGCACGTGAATGTGCGAAGGCTTGCAAGCTGGGTCATGTCATCCATTCGAACACATCACCCCTCTTGACAAGCCGTGTACCGCGTTTAAAAACTGGCGCGGCACGGCGTTGGTCTGGCGCGCGGGATTGTAGCCACAAAGTCCGCATGGGTCGCGCGGGCGACGGCACCGCGCGAGGCATCACACCAAAGAGTTCTCTAAGCCCTGGAGCAAGATGTCTTTGGGCAAGTCAATGCCAATGAACACCATCTTGCTGATGCGCTCTTCACCAGCCCCCCAATCGGGGCCTAAATCGCTGCCCATGAGCTGGTGGACGCCTTGAAAGATCACCTTTTTCTCAGTGCCTTTCATGTTGAGCACACCTTTGTAGCGCAGCATCTTGGGCCCATAGATGTTGACGATGGCGCCCAAAAAGTCTTCCAACTTGGCTGGGTCGAAAGGACGTGGCGACTTGAAGACAAAGCTTTTCACATCGTCATCGTGGTGGTGGTGGTGGCCGTGTCCATGGTTGTGATCGTGTGCATGCGAAGGGTGGTCGCAGTGCTCGCCATGTTCATGGTCATGGTGGGCATGGTCGTGGTCATGCGAGGGGTGGTCGCAATGTTCGCCGTGGTGGTGTTCATGGTGGGCGTCGTCCGATAAAAAGTCGGGGTCGATGTCGAGCTTGGCATTGAGGTTGAAGCCACGCAGGTCAAACACTTCGGCCAAGCTCACTTCGCCAAAGTGCACCACCTTTTGGGGTGCACGGGGGTTCATGTGTTTCAAACGGTGCTGCAAAGCGTCAAGCTCTTGGGGCGACACCAGATCGGCCTTGCTGATGAAAATTTGATCGGCAAAACCCACTTGGCGGCGTGCCTCTTGGCGGTCGTTGAGCTGCTGCGCGGCGTGCTTGGCGTCCACCAAGGTCAAGATCGAGTCGAGCAAAAAGCTCTCGGCGATCTCGTCGTCCATGAAAAAGGTTTGCGCCACAGGACCGGGGTCGGCCAGACCCGTGGTCTCGATCACCACACGCTCAAAGTCGAGCAAGCCTTTGCGTTTTTTAGCCGCCAGCAGTTGCAAGGTGGTGCGCAAGTCTTCACGGATGGTGCAACACACGCAACCGTTGCTCATTTGAATGATTTGCTCGTTGGTGTCCGACACCAAGATGTCGTTGTCGATGTTTTCTTCGCCGAACTCGTTTTCGATGATGGCAATTTTCTGGCCGTGCGCTTCGGTCAGCACACGCTTCAACAAAGTGGTTTTGCCCGAGCCCAAAAAGCCGGTCAGGATGGTGGCGGGGATCAACATGAGAAAGCCTTGTGTGATTTTTAAATGACTGAATCGGTGGATATTGTCGCGCGGCTGGGTCGTTCAACCAGGTTCGCCGCTTTCATGACCACCAAACCCTTGAGGTATTCGCCCTCGGGGAAGGTCAAGGTCATGGGGTGATCGGGCGCACCTTGCATGCGCTCGCTGATGTAGCCATCCACATGCGCATCGGTGCCCGCAGAGGCCACGATTTTGTGAAACAGCTCCGCACCAATGCCGCCCGAACAGCTGTAGGTGAACAGCACGCCACCGGGCTCCAAAATTTTGAAGGCCAGGCGGTTGATGTCTTTGTACGCCCGCGCCGCACGGTCGGCATGCGCAGCAGAGGGTGCGAACTTGGGAGGGTCGAGCACGATGGCGTCAAACGTGCGACCTTCTTTGTGGAACTGGCGCAGGGAGCCGTTGACGTCGGCATCCATCATGGTGGTGCGGTCGGCGTCAAAGCCGTTCAGCGCCACATTGGCGCGAGCCCGCTCAATCGCGGGGCCCGATGAGTCGATGGACGTGACATGCGCCGCACCCCCCGCCAAAGCCGCCACGGTGAAGCCGCCGGTGTAGCAGTAGCAGTTGAGCACGCGCTGAAACTGCAAGCGGCGGGTGTAGTCGGCAAATTTTTTCCGGCTGTCGCGCTGGTCCAAGTAGAAGCCCGTCTTGTGGCCCTCGGCGATGTCGAGAGACAGCTGCCATTCGTGTTCGCGCAAGGTGATGGCGGTGGGCCCTTCGCCGCGCAGCCAACCAGTGACTGGCTGCAAACCCTCCAAGCCACGCACGCCAGAGTCAGAGCGCTCAAACAGTTTGGTAAGCCCAGTTTGGGCCAGCAAGGCATCGGCAATCACGTCTTTCCAACGCTCGGTGCCGCTGGAGAGAAATTGCGCCACCAAGGTGTCGTCGTAGCGGTCGACGATGAGGCCGGGCAAGCCGTCGGACTCGCCGTGGATCAAACGCAGGCCATTGCTTTGGATGTCAAAACGGCTGCGCGCTGCGATGGCGCGGCGGATGGCGGCGTTGAAGAAGTCGGCATCGATGCGTTGGCTTTCGTCAAAGCTCCAGATGCGGGCGCGGATTTTGGAGCTGGGGCTGAACGAGGCCCAGCCTAGGAAGCTGCCGCTGTGGGCTTCAACACGCACGGTCTCGCCCGAATCAGCCCCACCTTTGGCGATGGCGCTGTCAAAAATCCAGGGGTGGCTTCTGAGGGCGGAGCGTTCTTTGCCGTCTTTGAGTCGAATCGTTTTCATAGCCCGCTATTGTCGTTGCTTCAGTATTGGGCTTTGTGGCGCTTTTTCGCTTGTGCACTTTGCTCTTTGCTCTTGGCTCTT
>CANFJA010000197.1 GCA_947447235.1 Comamonadaceae bacterium | reverse complement strand
GCGCTGTCGTGCTTGAGGCCTTCTGCCTTGGCCAAGGCCGTGCGGAACTGTCGCCAGGTCCACCCTTCCACCAGGGTCACGGCCTTGAGGCTTTCCTCGCCCCGGCTGAGTTTGCGCAACACATCGAGGGCGGTGTTGCCTTGGCTAATTTCGTAACTGCCCGCGCGCAGCTTGCGCGACTGGCCGCTGGCCCTGAAAAACAGATACAACAGATCGGGATCAACGTTGACGCCCGACGTCACCACCCCCTGCGCAATGCCACGCACCGGCGTTTGGGGCTCGATGGACACATCCACCGTGGTGGCCGTCAGCGGCAAAGGCCGCAAGATCCACCAAGTGGCGGCGCTTGCAGCCAGGACCAGCGCGCACGCCAATGTCCAAAAGATCCGTTTGACATGCGGCATCACAACCCTGTTCTCGTCTCGATGTTGAAGCGGGCATGATAATTCAGCCATGTCTTTGACCCTCTCCCCCCTGCACCATGGCGTGAGCCCACTGCCTCATCTGGGCGTGATCCGCGTCAGTGGCGCCGATGCCGCCAACTTTTTGCACAACCAACTCACGCAAGACGTGTTGCTGCTCGACGCCCAACACGCCCGGCTGGCGGCTTTTTGCAATGCCAAAGGCCGCATGCAAGCCAGTTTTGTGCTCTACAAGCGTGCCGCCGACGAGGTGTTGCTGGTGTGCCGCCGCGACCTGCTGGCACAAACCCTCAAACGCTTGTCGATGTTTGTGCTGCGCGCCAAAGCCCAACTGAGCGATGCCACGGCCGAGTTCACCCTGCTGGGTCTGTCGGGCGATGTGGTGCAAGCGCTTTGTGGCGCTGCAGCATCCACCGACCCTTGGTTGCGCCATGTGGTGAACCTGGGCCCGGACAGCGCCGATGTGCTGACCCTCTTCCCCTCACAAGGTGTGGCACGTGCCCTCTACCTGGCCCCGGTCACCAGCGCCGCGACATCTGCCTTGGCGGCTTGTCCCCAATTGGCCGTTGAGTCTTGGTGTGTGGCCGACGTGATGAGTGGCGTGGCTTGGGTGGAACAAGCGACTTTTGAAGCCTTTGTGCCGCAGATGTTGAACTACGAATCGGTGGATGGGGTCAACTTTAAAAAAGGCTGCTACCCCGGCCAAGAGGTGGTGGCGCGAAGCCAGTTCAGAGGCACCTTGAAGCGCCGAGCCTTCATCGTGCAAGCCGATGCGCCCCTGCATGCCGGCCTAGAGGTTTTTTCCAGTGCTGATGCGAACCAGCCTTGCGGCTTGGTGGCCCAAGCCGCGAGCGATGGTGACTGTCATGTGGCCATTGCCGAGTTGCAGCTGTCCGCGACCGATGGTCACAGCCTGCACTTGGGCACGGCGCAAGGTGCCTTGTTGCACCTGTTGCCCCTGCCCTACCCGCTGCGCGACGACATTTGAGGGCTTAGCCCCAAGCGGCGACGCATCTCGATGTGGGCAATGCCCACCTCATCGAAGGGCTCGCCATGCGGCTCGAACCCTTGACGCCTGTAAAACCCCTCGGCGCTGCGTTGTGCGTGCAAGCGCACCTCGAGGTCGCCACGTGCCAGCGCGGCGTCTACCAAAGCCTGCAACAGCTGTTGCCCAAAGCCCGAGCCGCGCATCAGGCGTGTCACGGCCATGCGGCCAATCTGCGCCACACCCACTTCGGGCTGTAGCAAGCGCGCCGTGCCCAGCGCCAAGCCGTAGCGGTTGCGCAGCACCGCATGCATGGCGGTGGCGTCGGCCGCATCCCACTCGTCTTCAGGCGCAATGCCCTGCTCACCCACAAACACCTCGGTGCGCACGGCTTGGGCGCTGGCTTGCAGCGCGTCCCACGTGCCCACTTGGCATTGCGTCATGCTTTGGCCCGCTTCAAAGTCTTGAAGAATGGACCGCAAGCTCTCGGGCACAGGCAGCGAGGTTTGGGTGGCTGGGTTGGCAAACACATAAATCAACTCGCTGGTGATCAGCCGTTGATCGCCACAGAAAATGCCACCGACAAACTGGATCGACGAATTGCCAATGCGTTGGCATTTGAGGCCGACCTCGAGTTGGTCGTCGTAGCGGGCCGAGGCGTGGTACTCGACGCTGGCTTTCTTCACATACAAATCGCCGCCCAAGGCGTGCATGGTTTGCTCATACGGCAGTGCCAGCGCGCGCCAGTAGTCGGCCATGGCGGTGTCAAAGTACATCAGGTAGTGGCCGTTGAAGACAATTTTTTGCATGTCCACCTCGGCCCAGCGCACGCGCAGGCGGTGCAGCAAGCGAAAGTCGTGGCGTGTCATGCGTGTTCTCCAAAGGCATGGCGCAGCGCACGTGCGGCATCGGCATGGGCCTGCAAGGCTTCTGGAATGGCGCGGCCCATTTGGATGAAGCTGTGCACCACGCCTTTGTAAATCTCCAGGTCTACCGGCACGCCTTGGGCCCGCAAGTGGTCGGCATAGGCCACGCCTTCGTCCACCAGCGGGTCGCATTCGGCCAGACCCAGCCAGGCTGGGGCCACGCCTGACACATCGTCCACCCGCAGCGGCGAGAACCGTGGGTCGCGTCGATCCGCAGCGTTGGGCAGGTAGTGGCGGTAGAAGTAATCGATGCTGGTTTTCTCCAGCAAAAACCCCTTCTCAAACGTGTCCGCCGAGGCCATGTGCTGGGGCGAGCACCCGGGGTAGAACATCAGTTGCAGCCGCAGCGCAATGCCTGCATCGCGCGCAGCAATGGCGGTGGCTGCCGTCAAGGTGCCGCCCGCACTGTCGCCGCCAATAGCGATGCGACCTGCATCGAGTCCCAGCTCAGGTGCCTGCTGAACCAACCACTGCAAGGCATCGAAGGCATCGTGGTGGGCGGTGGGAAAGGTGTGTTCAGGCGCCAGGCGGTAGTCCAGCGACAACACTGCGCACTGCGCCAAATGCGCCAGGTGTTTGCACAAGGCCTCGTGCGTTGTTGAACTGCCCACGGTGAAACCGCCGCCATGAAAGTACAGCAACACCGGCATCTGAGGCTTGGGGTGCTGGGCCCACAGCTTGGCGTGCAGCTGAGCGCCGTCACGCGTGGGGATCAGCAAGGTCTCGTCGCGCGCCATTTTTTGTGGATCGGGCTCCAACACGCTGGCGCCTGCGGCATAGGCTGCTTTGGCTTGCTGGGCGCTCAACATGGCGAGGGGCGGACGCCCCGCTTTGGCGATGGCGTGCAGCACCTGGCGC
>CANFJA010000196.1 GCA_947447235.1 Comamonadaceae bacterium | reverse complement strand
TGGGCGGCGCGGGCGGCAGCTTGCGCGCCGGCGTGACCGACAACCCGGTGCAACTCACCCGCGCCATCAAGCGTGCGCTGGTGAATGTGACCTGCGGCGGCGCACCCTCGTATGTGTGGCCGGGCGGCGGCATCACCTTGATGGTGGATGTGCTGCGCATGCCGCGCGGCAGTTTTGGCACCGTGCCCACCCCCGCCATCGTGGCGCCGATTGAGTTCACCATGCGCTTGAGTGACTACCAAGCCCTCGGCGGTCACATGGGCTATGTGCGCAGCCTGGACGACAGCTTGCGCCACGGCGCCTGGCACAACGATGGCGCCCCCACGCAGCTGCGCTGGGTCGCGCCGCCTGCCAGCGACAGCCCGTGGCCGCTGGACACACCGCCGATGTTGGGCTGACCGCACCCATGCAGGCGCACCGCCAAGCCCTGGACCCGCAACGCTGGCACTTCCAGCATGGCCCGATCGACTTGGTGATTCAAGCCGACGGTGACCCTGCGTGCGTGCACGCTGCGCACGAACTGGCATGGAACGCCTTTCAAACCATCTTGCCAAATTTGGTGCACGAGTTGCCGCAGTTGCGCCAAGCCGTGCAGCCCGCTGCCGCCAACCCACTGCGTGGCGCCATTGCACGCAGCATGTGGCAAGCCTGTGCGCCCTTGGCCCACCCTTGCCCGACCCACCCCGAGGGTTTCATCACCGCCATGGCCGCCGTGGCTGGGGCGGTGGCTCACACGGTGCTGGCCTGCTACCAGAGCCCAGGCATTGAACGCGCCTGGGTCAACAACGGCGGTGACATTGCGCTGCAGCTCACAGCCGACACCTCGGTGCGCATTGGCTTGGTCAGCGACATTGCGCGTGCTTGGGGCGAGTCGCCGTTGAGTGACTGGGTGCTCGATGGCGCGCTGCACATCCATGCCGACATGCCGGTGCGTGGCGTGGCCACCAGCGGTTGGCGCGGCCGCAGCCAATCGCTGGGCATCGCCGACAGCGTGACCGTGCTGGCCGCCACCGCACCCCAAGCCGACGCCGCCGCCACCCTGATTGCCAACGCCGTCAACGTCGACGACCCACGCATCGTGCGCCAGCCTGCGAACCAATTGCGCGACGATGCCGATTTGGGCCCACGCTTGGTCACGGTGGATGTGCCGCCGCTCAGTGTGTTTCAAATTGGTCAGGCCTTGTCACGCGGACAGGCCTATGCTCACCAGTTGCAAGCCCAAGGCTTGATTCACGCCGCCTTGTTGTGCTGCCAAGGCCAGATCGAAATTGCCGGGCACGAAGCCTGCCTAGCCTGATAGGAGAAAAGAACCGCATGAAAGCCAAAATTCGCAAAATCGTGGTGCAAGTCGATGAGACCCACCTCGAAGGCGGTCAAGCCATTGACCCACCCACGCGCCGCGCCCTGGCGATGGCCGTGATCGACAACCCTTACGCCGGACACTTCAGCGCCAACCTCGACGCTCTGATCGAGATCGGCGAAGAACTCGGTGGCCTGCTGGGCGAACGCTGCGTGCAGGCGCTGGGCATCACGCCCGACCAAGCCCAAAGCTACGGCAAAGCCGCCATCGTGGGCGAAGCCGGCGAACTCGAGCACGCCGCTGCGGTGTTGCACCCCAAACTGGGTGCACCGCTGCGCAAAGCCGTGAGCCACGGCGCGGCTTTGGTGCCCTCGGCCAAAAAACGCGGCACCTTGGGCACCATCATCGATGTGCCCTTGGGCCACAAAGACGCCGCGTTTGTGCGCAGCCACTTTGACGCCATGGAGGCCCGCGTCAGCGACGCGCCACGCGCCAACGAAATGGTGGTGGCCGTGGTGGTGACCGACAGCGGTCGACCCGCGCCACGCATTGGCGGTTTGCAAGTGTCTGAGATCGTGGGCCAAGACGGCCTGCGCTGATGGTTGGGTGGTTTGTTTCGTATATCGTTCACGTTTTGTTTTTTAAAGGAGCCAGCATGAAGAGTTTTCGCAGTCTGACCCGTGCAGCAGCAGCCGCTGCCTTGGCCTGGGGTCTTGCCCCAGCCATGGCACAAGGTGTCATCAAAATCGGTGAGATCAACAGCTACAAGGCCCAGCCCGCCTTTTTGGAACCGTACAAAAAAGGCATGGAGTTGGCCGTTGACGAAATCAACGCCGCCGGCGGGGTGAACGGCAAAAAACTGCAGCTCATCATCCGCGACGACAACGCCACACCCGGTGACGCCGTGCGCGCAGCCGAAGAGCTGGTCTCGCGCGAACAAGTGGACGTGCTCAGCGGCACCTTCCTCTCGCACATCGGATTGGCCGTGGCCGACTTCTCCAAGCAAAAGAAATTCTTCTTTCTCGCTGGCGAACCGCTGACCGACAAAATCGTCTGGCAAGGTGGCAACAAATACACCTTCCGCTTGCGCGCCTCTACCTACATGCAAGCCGCCATGCTGGTGCCCGAAGCCGCCAAGCTCAAGAAAAAACGCTGGGCGGTGGTCTACCCCAACTACGAATACGGCCAGTCGGCTGCGGCCACCTTCAAGCAGTTGCTCAAAGCCGCACAACCTGATGTCGAGTTCGTGGCCGAACAAGCGCCCGCACTGGGCAAGGTCGACGCGGGTGCCGTGGCCCAAGCCCTGGCAGACGCCAAGCCCGATGCCATCTTCAACGTGCTGTTTGGCGCTGACTTGACCAAGTTTGTGCGCGAAGGCAACACACGCGGTCTGTTCCAAGGCCGCGAGGTGGTGAGCTTGCTGACCGGTGAACCCGAGTACCTGGACCCGCTGAAAGACGAAACGCCCAACGGCTGGATCGTCACCGGCTACCCCTGGAATGGCATCAACACCGCAGAGCACAAAGCCTTCTTGGGCGCTTACCAGGCCAAGTTCAACGACTACCCCCGTCTGGGTTCGATCGTGGGCTACAGCATGATTCAGGCCCTGGCCGCTGGCATCAAAAAAGCCGGCAGCACCGACTCTGAAAAACTCGCGGTGTCGTTTCGCGACCTGAGCTTCACCAGCCCCTTTGGCAAGGTGAACTTTCGGCCGCAAGACCACCAGTCCACCATGGGTGCGTTTGTGGGCCGCATCAAGAATGACAACGGCAAAGGCGTGATGGTCGACTACCGCTACCTTGACGGCGCGGCCTTCCAGCCCAGCAACGACGAAGTCAAGAAACTGCGCGCTGCCGACTAAGCAGCCCCTGTCCGCATGCAGCGCACCTCGGTGCTGCATGCGGATGTTCACGGA
>CANFJA010000195.1 GCA_947447235.1 Comamonadaceae bacterium | reverse complement strand
CGGGCTTGGCGGCCGTCATCATGGTCATGTCGCCGCTGGCGGCTTTGGCGGCACCGCCGGAGATCGGCGCGTCGACATACAGCAGGCCGAGCTGTTCCAAGCGCGCTTCCAAGGCCACCGACCAATTGGGGTCGACGGTGGAGCACATCACAAACACGCTGCCGGGCTTCATGGCTGCGGCACAGCCTGAGCCGTCGGCGTTTTTGCCAAACAGCACTTCTTCGGTTTGCGCCGCGTTGACCACCACCGAGATCACCACCTCGCAGGCTGAACCCAGTTCGGCCAGCGATTGGCAGGCCACGCCACCTTCGCGCACAAAGGCTTGGGCAACGTCGTGGCGCACGTCATACACATGCACGGCATGACCGGCACGGCGCAAGGACGCGGCCATGCCGCTGCCCATGGCGCCAAGACCCACCAAGCCGACGTTCAAGTTTGCAGTGGTGCTCATGGTGTGCTTTCTGGGTGAACGCTCAGGGGTGGGTCAACGCCGCCAAACCGCGCAGGTCGGAGGCTTGGCCGAGGTTCCAGCAGGCTTGGATCAGGGCGTTGGTTTTTTCGGCACCGATCACGGCGTCGCTCATGCCATGGAATTTGGCTTCCAGCGCTTGGTCGGTCATGGGGCGTTGCACCGAACCGATGGCGTGCTCCACAAACACATGGACTTTGCGGCCGTCTTTGAGGAAGGCGGTGACGTCGGCGCTTTCTTCGCGGATGCTGTTGTCCACCGTGGCTTGGACTTTGTTGCGCAAGGCCACCACATCGGCGCGGGTGACGATGTGGTCGTCAAACTCTTCTTCGGCGGCGCGGCCAAAAATCAAACCGGCGGCACAGCCGTGGTAGACGCTGAACTTGCCTTGCAGGCCGTCTTTGGGTTCTTTTTTGCCCGTGAGTTCGAGCACCAGAGAGTGCACGCGCAGCTCGATGCGTTCCACGTCGTCGGCTTTCACGCCTTGGTCGCGCAGTTGCACGCAGGCGTCGATGCTGGGGTGAATCACGATGCCGCAGGCAAAGGGCTTGTAGGTGTTGAAGCTGATTTCAAAGCGCTCGCCGAGTTCGTGGGTGACTTCGTTCCAGTCGTATTTGGTGGACACCACTTGGGCCCAGCCGCGTGGGGCTTCCAGGGCTTTGGGGCTGGCGGTGAAACCTTGTTTGGCCAGCAGCGCTGACATCAGGCCCGCACGGGCGGCAGCGCCGGGGTGGAAGGGTTTGGTCATGGTGCCAAACTGTTCGCGCAAGCCCACGGGCTGCGAGGCGGCGATGCCCAGCGCCATGGCGGTTTGCTCGGTGTTGAGTTTGAGCAAGCGCGCGCAGGCGGCGGCCGAACCCAGCATGCCGGTGGTGCCGGTGATGTGCCAGCCACGGTCGTAGTGTTCGGGGTAGACGGTGTTGCCCATGCGGCAGGCCACGTCGATGCCCAGCACCAAGGCGTCGATCACTTCACGGCCACTCGAGCCCAGGTGTTCGGCCAAAGGCAGCAGGGCCGAGGCCACGGGGCCAGCGGGGTGGATGATGGTTTTGAGGTGGGTGTCGTCAAAGTCAAAGGTGTGCGAGGTGATGCCATTGATCAGCGCGGCGCTGCCAACGTCGACACGCTCTTTGCGTCCAGCAATGCTGGCTTGGGGGGCCGGCTCCAAAAACTGCACCGCGGCCAATGCGGCGCGCGCGGCGGCGTGGTCAGCCGCGCCGACGGCGCAACCGAGCCAGTTCAGAAAAGTGCGATGGGCTTCGTGGTCGACCGCATCAGACCAGCCTTTGGAGGGGTGGGTGGCCACATACTTGGCCAAAATTTGGGTGACGGGCGGGGCGTTGTGGTCGGCAGCGACGGAGGTGTTGATGGCCATAGGAGTCAGACAAGGTGGAGGGAAGGGAAAAACAAACGGGGGTGAGTGTACGAGTTCGTATGGCGCGCGCGAGGGTACGCGCGCCCTGCGCATTAAGCGTCAAGCAGGATGCCGCGTGCTTTGGCCAGTGCCGTCCAGCGCGCGATGTCGGTTTTCATGTAAGCGGCAAAGGCTTCGGGGCTCATGGCTTGCAACTCAACCGCTTCGGTGGAGAGTTTTTCTTTGAAGTCGGGCTGCGCCAGCACTTTGGCCAAGGCGTCGTTGAGTTGTTTGACGATGGGCGCGGGCATGCCCGCAGGGCCGACGATGCCGTACCACTGTTGGGCGTCAAAGCCTTTGAGGCCCGCTTCTTCCATGGTCGGGACTTCTTTGAGTTGCGGATGCCGCTGGGCGCCCGTGACTGCCAAGGCGCGGATGCGCCCGCCGCGAATGTGGGGCAGGGCCGCGGCCAAACCCGGGAACATGGCCTGGGTTTGGCCGGCGATCAAGTCGGTGGTGGCGGGCGCGATGCCACGGTAGGGGATGTGCACCATGAAGGCGCCGGTTTGCAGTTTGAACAATTCTGCGGTCATGTGGGTCAGCGAGCCCGCACCCGATGAGCCGTAAGACACGTGACCTGGGTTTTTGCGCACATAGTCCAAGAAGCCTTTGATGTCGTTCACAGGCAAAGCGGCATTGACACACAGCACATTGGGGGTGCTGCCGATCATGCCGATGGGCGTGAAGTCTTTCATCGGGTCATAAGGCAGTTTGCGGGTGGCGGGCGCGGTGCCGTGGGTGGCCACATAGCCTTGCATGAGGGTGTAGCCGTCGGCGGCGGACTTGGCGGTCATTTGCGAGGCAATCACGCCGCCGCCGCCGCCGTGGTTGTCGACCACCATGGGTTGACCGAGGACCTTGCCCAAACGTTCGCACACAGCGCGGCCAATCATGTCGGAGCCGCCGCCCGCCGAGACGGGCACGATGTAGCGAATGGGCTTGTTGGGGTAGGCGCTTTGGGCGAAGCCGGTGCGGGCCAATGCCCAACCCAGGGGCAAGGCTGCGATCAGTTCGCGTCGTTTCATGGCGGGACTCCGTCTGTTTAAAAAGCAAGGTGAGAAGTGTGACGTGATTGCCCGACCCACGCCTGTGCTTGCAGTACCGCAGGTGACATACCAAGGCCTTTTTTGACTCTGATTGAATACAGAAACAGGACGATTGGGCTGGTAATGGCTGTTTGCAGGCTCGAATTCGACTTCAATGTATACAATGCCGCGCCATGAACCATGTGTCCACCACAACTGCTGCAACGCTCTTGGTGCCCCAAGAAGAAGGGGGGTCTCAGGCTGTCAAAGTGCAACTCAAATTGCGCGACATGATTTTGGCTGGCGAGTTGAACGCCGGCGCGCGCATCACCGAATTGGCGGTGGCTGAGCGTTTGGGCG
>CANFJA010000194.1 GCA_947447235.1 Comamonadaceae bacterium | reverse complement strand
GTCTTGCGCCTGTTGCAGCGCGGCGGTCAGCCCAGCCATGTCCAAGCCTTGCGCGCCCATGAAGTAGCCGCTGTCTGCCGTGCCAAAGTGGGTGAGGGCCAGTTGCAGGTAGTGGGCCAGCGACGAGTGGGGCAATGCCACTTCGTCGGGAAACAAAATGCCCATGCGGATGCGCTCTTGTCCCTGCATCACATGCTGCGCAAAGTTCAGACGCATCGAGCTGTCGTACACCTCGAGCGCAGGGTGGTGGTGGCGGCCTTTGACATCGCCACGCGTGGTGCCACTGGTCATGAACACGCGTGCGCAGGTGTCTGGCGGCACACAGCTGAGCGTGAGGTCTTTGAAGGCATTGATCGGCACAGCCGGAATGGCATGCCAATGTTTGACACTGCGCGGCGTTTTGCCGCGCAGTTGGCAAAAGCGCTGGAAGGGCAGGTTGTGTTGGGCCTGATGGGCAAACAGACGCAGCGCCATGGCATTGAAGTCGTCGTCGCTCACCTCGGGCAAGGCGAAGAAGTTCAGCAAGTCAGCAGGAATCGTGGACGCGTCAAAAGCCATCTGTGTTTCGTATGCAACGTGCAGGGGGCTGACAGTGAATCGGCAGTGGAGAGGGCGCTGCCCTGTACCGGTTCTTTTGACAAGCTTCCCTGCGCGAGGATTACCTCAATCAGGTTCAAAGGGACTTTCTCAGTCGATGTCTGTCAAGACACCAACACCCCCAGCGGATGCGTGATTTACAACGCGAAATGAATTCTACGACACACCCAGCAAGCGGTGCAGCTCGCTCGAGGTGGTGGTGTATTGCAACAAGGTTTTGCGGTTGGGGTGCACGATGTCGGCGGCACCAAAGGCGGCCAAGGTGGCTTCGTGAAAACCACACAGGATGAGTTTTTTCTTGCCCGGGTAGGTGTTGATGTCACCCACCGCAAAAATGCCGGGCACCGAGGTGGCAAAGTTTTCGGTGTTCACCACCAATTGCTTGCGCGCCATCTCTAAGCCCCAGTGGGCCACGGGTCCGAGCTTAGGGGACAAGCCCCAGCACACCAGCAACTGCTGCGCGGTGCGCGCCACGGTCTCACCCTCGGGGGTGGCCACGTGCACCGATTGCAAGTGTTGGTTGGCGCTTTGCAATGCGGTGATCTGCCCAATTTGCAACTGCAAGCGGCCAGCAGCCACGGCTTCGCGCATGGCACTCAGCGCTTGCGGTTCGGCTTGAAACACATCGCGGCGGTGGATCAGGGTCACGCTGCGCGGGGTCTGCTCGCGCATATGGCTCAGTTGCACGGCCGCCTCCACAGCTTGGGCTTCGCCACCGAGCACCCAAACGTGCTGGTCTGCCAACGGTGTGGTCTCGCTCAGGTGGTAATGGATGTGGCGACCTTCCAGCTCAGCAGCGCCCTCCAGGGTGAGTTTGCGCGGCTGAAAAGCACCCACACCCGCCGCAATGAACAGGGTTTTGCACACCAAGTGTTGCTGTGTCGAGGTGTGCACGTCGATGCGGCCATCGGGCCGTTGCGCCACTTGGCTGACTTCTTGGTGCAGGTGGAAGTGGGGGGCAAAGGGGCGGATTTGCTGCTGCAAACGCTCGACCAATTCGCGACCGGTGCAAAACGGCAGACCGGGAATGTCGTAAATGGGTTTGTCGGCGTACAGCTCGGCGCATTGACCGCCCACGTGGGGCAGTGCGTCAATGAGGTGACAGCGGATGTCTTGCAGACCGAGCTGAAAAGCTTGGAACAGCCCGACCGGGCCGGCACCCACGATGACGGCGTCGGTCTCGATCATGGCGGTGTCAATCAGCGCTGCAACTCGGCCAGCTTGCCGGTGCGGTCTTTCCAGTCGTCGGCGTCTGGCAGGGGTGTTTTGCGCTTGGTGATGCTGGGCCAGCCGATTTGCGACAACTCGGCGTTGAGTTGGGTCATGTGCTGTTGGCCATCGGGCACGTCTTCTTCAGCGTAGATGGCGTTGACCGGGCACTCAGGGATGCAGACTGCGCAGTCGATGCACTCATCGGGGTCGATGGTCAAAAAATTGGGGCCTTCGCGGAAGCAGTCGACGGGACATACGTCCACACAGTCGGTGTACTTGCAACGGATACAGGCTTCGGTGACAACGTGCGTCATGACAATTCAATCAATTTAAAAATGGTAGGCGAAGTAACGTCGTGCTCTCCACCTAGCCTTTGATTTTAAACGGGATTCAAGTGGCTCTCTTGAGCTCGCTCAGCTCACCAACACAGCGCCTGAGGTTTTATGGCTGGCGGTGTCCACCAAGATGAGGGCACCCAAGATGCGCGACTTAGCAAAAGGCAGCGTCACCAAAGGCTCTTGCAGAGCCAGGGTGACGTGGCCCATGCTGTTGGGGGGCAGTTCAGTGGCTTCTTCTTCTGCCAGGGTGTTCACGTTCAGGCGGTTCACCACACGTTGCACCTTGGCTTTGACCCAGCGGTGGCCATGCAGCGCCCAGTAGACACGACCAGCCACCAAGGGTTCGTCGTCCATCCAAGCGATGGTGGTGTTGAGTTGGCGTTGGGCCTCAGGTGTGTGTTCGACTGACAGCAACCAGTCGCCGCGTGATACATCCACTTCGCGGTCCAGCACGATGCCCGCACTGTGGCCAGCGGCTTTGTTTTGCGGCTCGCGGGTGGCCGAGAGCACCTGGGACACCACAGCAGTTTGGCCACTTGGGAAGACCTTGACCGTGTCGCCCGTTGCCACGCTGCCGGTGGCCACACGGCCCCAGAACACGCGTCGGCCTTGGGTGGTGACGTTGGAGTCGTGGAACTTCTCCACCCACTGCACCGGAAAGCTGAACGCCACCTCGGTCTCGGCGGGGGTGACGGGCAAGCCTTCCAAAATGCTCAAGAGGCTGGGGCCGTTGTAGCCGCACCAGTCGGCTTGCGCGTCCACCACGTTCCAGCCTTTGAGGGCCGAGACGGGCACCAGCGCGGTGATGGGGATGCCTGCGGCCTGGGCAAATTTTTTCAAGGCGCCAGCAATGTGTTGGTAAGCCAGCGTGGCGTCTTCTACCGCGTCGAGCTTGTTAATGGCAAACACCACCGAGGGCACACGAAGCAAGTTGACCAGCAGCGCGTGGCGACGGGTTTGTGGCAACAGTTCAAGCGCGGCATTGCGCCAGTCGAGTTTGGTGGCGTCCACCAGCACCACGGCAGCATCGGCGCTGGAAGCTGCAGTCACCATGTTGCGGGTGTACTGCTCGTGGCCGGGCGCGTCGCCGATGATGAACTTGCGGTGCTCGGTGTTGAAGTAGCGGTAGGCCACGTCGATGGTGATGCCTTGCTCGCGCTCCGC
>CANFJA010000193.1 GCA_947447235.1 Comamonadaceae bacterium | reverse complement strand
TGCATCAAACACCACGCCAGCGAGGCCCTGCAAGCGCAATACGCCAGCAAGGTGGGCACGGGCGAATGGCTGGCCACCATGTGCCTGACAGAACCCCATGCGGGCAGCGACTTAGGCCTGACCACCACCCGTGCGGTGCCCCAAGCCGATGGCAGTTACCAGATTCGGGGCACCAAGATTTTCATCTCGGGCGGCGAGCACGACCTGACCGACAACATCGTGCACCTGGTGCTGGCCCGTCTGCCCGATGCGCCGCCCGGCCCCAAAGGCCTGTCGCTGTTTTTGGTGCCCAAGTTCTACGCCGACGGCAGCCGCAGCGCGGTGCACTGCGAACGGATTGAAGAAAAAATGGGCATCCACGGCAGCCCCACCTGCGTGATGCGCTTTGACGAAGCCACCGCTTGGCTGGTGGGCGAACTCGGGCGTGGCCTCAACGCCATGTTCGTGATGATGAACGCCGCCCGCCTGCACGTGGCCTTGCAAGGCGTGGGCCTGCTCGACGCCGCTTGGCAAAAAGCCGATGCCTACGCCCATGAGCGCCGCCAGATGCGCGCGCCCAAACCGGTTGGGGTCAAGGGTGAGGCCACCGACTTCATCATCGCGCACCCCGCCGTGCGACGCATCTTGGACACGCAACGCGCCTGGGTCGATGGCGCACGTGTGCTGGCCTACAAAACCGGCTTGGCGCTGGACGTGGCCCAACACCACCCCGACGCAGCGCAGCGCGAATCTGCGCAACGCTGGTGCGCACTGGCCACCCCAATTTTGAAAGCCGCTTGCACCGAGCAAGGCTTTCATGGCACCAGCGACTGCCTGCAGGTGTTTGGTGGCCACGGCTATGTGCGCGAGTGGGGCATTGAGCAAAACCTGCGCGACGCCCGCATTGCCATGATCTACGAAGGCACCAACGAAATTCAAGCCATCGACCTGCTGATGCGCAAGGTGGTGGCCGACGGCGGTGCCGACATGCATGCCCTGTTGGACGAACTGGGCCTGGGCCTGACTGCCGACCACGTGCATGAAGCCCAAGTGCTCGACTTGCTGGGCGAGTTGCGCGCGCTCTCCGCCCAAGCCGTGGCCACGGCGCAAGCGCCCGACGGCGCGGTGCGCCTGAGCTGGATCGCAGGCGACTACCTGCGCCTGGCCACCCTGGCCTTGCTGGCTTGGAGCTGGACGCAAATTGAGGCGGCCGTGCAAGCCCAAGCCAGCACGCCCGACACGGCCACCCGCTGGCATGCACCGGCGGCCGCTTTGCGCGCCTGGGTGCTGCCCGAATTTGGCATGCGTGCGCAGATGGTGCGCGCTCAGTGCATCCCTGCGTGACATGAGCGCATGAGCGACGAACTCGACACCCGCTACCTGGAAACCCTGCTGGGCTACAACACCCGGCGGGCAGCGCTGACCATCATCGGCCGCTTCATGGACAACATGGCCGTCTACCAGCTGCGTCCGGTGGATTTTTCGGTGCTGTCTTTGATTGGCCACAACCCCGGCATCACCTCGCGTCAGTTGTGCAGCGCGCTCAACATCTTGCCGCCCAACTTGGTGGGCTTGCTCAAGGGCATTGAAAAACGCCAGCTCATCAGCCGCAGCCCGCATCCCACCGATGGACGCGCCATGGGCTTGGCGCTCACCGCCAAAGGCAAGGCGCTGATGCAAGAGGCTGAAGCCACGGCGCTGGCGTCCGACCTCAGCGCAGCAGCAGCCTTGAGCGCGAGCGAAGTCAAAACCCTCAACCGCTTGCTGCAAAAAATTTATCTCGCGCCGACTTGAACCTGACTTGGACTCATCAGCCATATGGCGCCCACGCGTAGCTTGGCCCTGCAGCGTTGGCGCCCTGCACACACGTTGGGGGGCAGGCCCACCGGCGGGCCGCTACACTCTGGAGCTTTGAATTTTCTGACCCTCAAGGATTTGCCATGAACACCACCCCTTCCGGCCTGCAATACATCGACCACGTGGTGGGTGAAGGCGACACCGCAGCCTCTGGCCAGCACGTGACCGTGCACTACACCGGCTGGTTGTATGAAAACGGCGAACAAGGCGCCAAGTTTGACTCCAGCCGCGACCGCAACGATCCGTTTGACTTTCCCCTGGGCGCCGGCATGGTCATCAAAGGCTGGGACGAAGGTGTGCAAGGCATGAAGATCGGCGGCCAACGCACCCTGATCATTCCCCCGGGCCTGGGCTACGGCGCACGCGGCGCGGGCGGTGCCATTCCCCCCAACGCCACCCTGAAATTCGACGTGGAACTGTTGGGCCTGGATTAAACCAGCGCTGGGCGCGTTCTGACGTGCCCTAGCGGGGCGGCAAGGCCCGCTTTGGTGACCTGGCGGGGCTTGATACCCCGCATTGTTTTGTTCGGTATTTTTTCAAACCCCCTCTTGAATTAGGGTTGGTCGCCCCAAGCTCTGTCTCATCTCCCAAATCTCTGCCTCATCCGACGCACAACCCGCATGTCTGACCCTACACACACCCCCAACGCAGCGGCCACAGAAGCCAACCCAGCGGCCAACGCCAGCCCAACCCCCGCCCCCGACAACGCAGCCCCCTTAGACCCTTTGGCTGCAGCACAGGCCGAAATTGCCGCCTTGCAAGCGAAAGCCGCCGAGTTGCAAGACCAATACGTGCGCGGACAAGCCGAGGTGCAAAACGCCCGCCGCCGTGCCGACGACGAAGTCTCCAAAGCCCGCAAGTTCGCGCTCGAGAGCTTTGCCGACAGCCTGCTGCCCGTGGTCGACAGCCTGGAAGCCGGTTTGGCTGTGCAAACCGCCACGCCAGAGCAAATTCGCGAAGGCGCCGAAGCCACCCTGCGCCAGCTCACCAGCGCCTTGGAGCGCAACAAGGTGATCGCCATCAACCCCGCAGCAGGCACCAAGTTTGATCCGGCCCAGCACCAAGCCATCAGCGTGGTGCCCGCCGAGCAAGAAGCCAACACCGTGGTGGCTGTGCTGCAAAAGGGTTACCTGATTGCCGAGCGCGTGCTGCGTCCGGCCCTGGTCACGGTGTCGGCACCGAAATAAACACTTGAAAACGGCAGAGTGATCCACATCTACCGTTCATCTGAATTTAAAAAATCACTGGAGTAAGAACATGGGAAGAATCATCGGGATTGACTTGGGCACCACCAACTCGTGCGTGGCCATCATGGAAGGCAACACCACCAAGGTGATCGAAAACGCCGAAGGTGCACGCACCACGCCGTCGATCATTGCGTACCAAGAAGACGGCGAAATCTTGGTGGGCGCATCCGCCAAGCGCCAAGCCGTGACCAACCCACGCAACACGCTGTATGCCGTCAAGCGTTTGATCGGCCGCAAGTTCGCTGAAAAAGAAGTTCAAAAAGACATCGACCTGATGCC
>CANFJA010000192.1 GCA_947447235.1 Comamonadaceae bacterium | reverse complement strand
CCCCTTCACCCTAACCCAGCCTATCGGCCAACTGTTGCAAGGCTCACCGGATTAAGCGGCGAGTGCGAAACGTTCGTCGTTTGCAGTTAGTTTTTTTTCTGCTGTTTTACGAGGTAACAGAACCTCGACATGCCCTGCCACGCGTCCGAACCGATGTCGAAACCAGTGCAGCCCCAAGCGTTCTATTTTAGGCCTGTGGCAGCCATTGCAAGAGCTTCAAGGGGGAATCAATGTGTAAATCTGCGCCCCAGCTGCCAATCTGTGTCTTTTCGCCCAAATAACCATAGCTTGCAGCCACGGTGCGCATGCCCGCTGCACGCCCTGCAACGATGTCGCGCTCATCGTCACCCACGTACAAACACAGCTCAGGCGCCAGCCCCAAGCGACGTGCGGCTTCAAACATGGGCTCTGGATGCGGCTTGGCATGTGGCGTGGTATCACCGCTCACGATGGCAGATGCGCTGGCAAACAAGGGCATGGCTTGCGTCAGCGGGTCTGTGAAGCGCGCCATTTTGTTGGTGACCACGCCCCACAACATGCCACGCCCACGCAAGGCATCAATCACTTCATGCACGCCCTCAAACACATAGGTGCGCATGGTCATGGCATGCTCATAGTTCACAAAGAACTCTTCACGCATGGCCTCGTAGTCTGCATGTTCTGGGGTGATGCCAAAGGCCACTTTGAGCATGCCACGCGCACCGGCACCGGCCAAAGGTCGATACAAGGACTCAGGCAAAGAAGGCAAGCCACGGTCGGTGCGCATTTTGTCTGCGGCATCGCCCAAGTCAGGCGCACTGTCGATCAAGGTGCCGTCCAAATCGAACAGCACGGCACGAAGGTCACGCAACATCACAACGCCTTTTGGGTGGCTACAAGGTAATTCACACTGGTGTCGGCACTGAGCCAGTAGCGCCGTGTGAAGGGGTTGTATTCCATGCCCCGGGTGTGCAGCCAATCCAAGCCCGCCTCTCGGCAGTCACGTGCCAATTCGCTGGGGCGAATGAATTTGGCGTATTCATGCGTGCCACGCGGCAACATGTTCAGCACATATTCAGCCCCCACGATGGCAAACAAAAAAGACTTGGGGTTGCGGTTGAGGGTTGAGAAGAACACCCACCCACCAGGTTTGACCAACTGCGCACACGCGCGCACGACGGAAGACGGGTCGGGCACATGCTCCAACATTTCCATGCAAGTCACCACATCAAAGCTGGCAGGGCGCTCTGCGGCCAAAGCCTCCACGCTGACCTCTCGGTATTGGACGTTGGGCGTCTGCGCTTCTAAGGCATGCAACTGCGCCACCTTGAGCGACTTGGTGGCCAAGTCGATGCCCAAGGTCTGCGCACCCAAGCGCGCCATGGCGTCGGTCAAGATGCCGCCACCGCAGCCCACATCGAGCACCTGCTTGTTTTGAAGGTGGGCTTGGGCATTGATCCAATCGAGCCTCAAGGGGTTGATTTGATGCAGCGGCGCAAACTCGCTTTCAGGGTCCCACCAGCGGTGAGCCAGGTCTGAGAACTTGGCCAATTCGGCCGGGTCAACGTTGGCGTTTGATGAAGTGTGCATGGGTGAATTGTCGTTGATGCAATAAAAAACCCCGCCGAAGCGGGGTTCTCGTGAAGATCACAGAAGATCAGTTGGCACGGGTGCCCACGACTTCGATCTCAACGCGACGGTTCTTGGCGCGACCTTCTTTGGTCTTGTTGTCAGCCACGGGCTGCTTCTCGCCTTTGCCTTCGGTGTAGATGCGGTTTTTCTCGATGCCCTTGGTCACCAAGTAAGCCTTCACTGACTCAGCGCGACGCACGGACAGTTTCTGGTTGTAGGCGTCAGAGCCCACAGAGTCGGTGTGACCCACAGCAATGATCACTTCCAGATTGATGCCTTTGACTTTACCAACCAAGTCATCCAACTTGGCTTTGCCTGCGGGCTTGAGCACCGACTTGTCAAAGTCAAAGAACGCATCAGCGGCGTAAGTCACTTTAGAAGCAGCTGGTGCTGCTGCTGCGGGTGCTGGAGCGGGTGCTGGCGCTGGTGCAGCAGCTTTTGGTGCCACAACAGCAGGTGCTGGTGCAGGCACGATTTCGCCGTCGCAACCTTTGGCTGCAGTGGCGGGTGTCCAGTTGGCATCACGCCAGCACAGACCTGTAGAGTTTTTCCAAGCTTCGCCTGACGAATTGCGCCAGTTGTCAACGTTTTGTGCCACGGCAGCAGTTGCCAACGCAACGGTAGCAACAAAAGCTGCCAAGTTCTTCAAGTTTTTCATGATTCACCTCTGAGGTATTTATAAGCCGCAGACCTTGCTGCGATTCCGGGCATTCAAGGTGCAAAGACCATAACGCTGTGAATATTGTGCCATATCTGTTAGGGGCAAAGACCAAATCAGGCTAACCAAGCCGACAGACAGGGAACTTCGTTGCCAGTGAGCTACAACTCACACACAAAGTAATCAGCCTAAAATGTTAGGTTTCCCGCTCAACGTCCGCTTACATGACCCAGTTTGCCAAAGAAACATTGCCCATCAGCCTTGAAGAGGAGATGCGCCGCAGCTACTTGGATTACGCCATGAGCGTGATCGTGGGCCGCGCCCTACCCGATGCGCGTGACGGCTTGAAGCCGGTGCACCGCCGGGTGCTGTTTGCGATGCACGAGCTCAACAATGACTGGAACCGCCCTTACAAAAAGTCGGCACGTATCGTGGGTGACGTCATTGGTAAATACCACCCGCATGGCGACAGCGCGGTCTACGACACCATTGTTCGCATGGCGCAAGACTTCTCGTTGCGCCACATGTTGGTCGATGGACAAGGCAACTTCGGCTCGGTGGACGGGGACAACGCCGCGGCCATGCGATATACGGAAATCCGTTTGTCCAAGATCGCCCACGAAATGTTGGCGGACATCGACAAAGAGACCGTAGATTTCGGACCCAACTACGACGGCTCCGAAAAAGAACCTTTGGTATTACCCAGCCGCATCCCCAACCTGCTGGTCAATGGGTCGTCGGGCATCGCGGTGGGCATGGCCACCAACATTCCGCCGCACAACTTGAATGAAGTGGTCGATGCGTGTCTGCACATGCTGCGTCATCCTGAAGCCACGATCGACGAATTGATGGAGATCATCCCGGCGCCTGACTTCCCCACCGCCGGCATCATCTACGGCATGAGCGGCGTCAGAGACGGCTACCGCACCGGTCGAGGCCGTGTGGTCATGCGTGCCAAATGCCACTTCGAAGACATCGACCGTGGCCAGCGCCAGTCGATCATCGTTGACGAGCTGCCTTACCAAGTGAACAAAAAGACCTTGCAAGAACGCATGGCCGAGTTGGTGCACGAAAAGAAGATCGAAGACATCAGCCACATCCAAGACGAGTCCGACAAATCAGGCATGCGCTTGG
>CANFJA010000191.1 GCA_947447235.1 Comamonadaceae bacterium | reverse complement strand
TGATCACATCCACGCTGGGACGCTGAGTGGCCAAGATCAGGTGAATGCCTGCGGCGCGGGCCTTTTGGGCCAAACGGGCAATCAGCTCTTCGATCTTCTTGCCCACCACCATCATCAGGTCGGCCAATTCGTCGATCACCACCACGATGTGCGGCAAACGCTGCAAAGGTTCAGGCTGCTCGGGCGTGAGGCTGAAGGGGTTGTAGATGAATTCTTCACGCGCAGCGGCTTCGTCGATCTTGGCGTTGTAGCCGGCCAAGTTGCGCACCCCGAGCTTGCTCATGAGCTTGTAGCGCTTTTCCATTTCGCCCACACACCAGTTCAAACCGTGTGCGGCTTGGCGCATGTCGGTGACGACGGGTGCGAGCAAATGGGGGATGCCCTCGTAGACCGACATCTCCAACATCTTGGGGTCGATCATCAGCAAGCGCACATCCCGCGCTTCGGCTTTGTAGAGCAGCGACAAGATCATGGCGTTGATGCCCACCGACTTGCCCGAGCCCGTGGTACCGGCCACCAGCACGTGGGGCATCTTGGCCAAGTCCGCCACGACGGGGTTGCCAATGATGTCTTTGCCCAGGCCCATGGTGAGCATGGACTTGGCTTCGTTGTACACGTCTGAACCCAAGATCTCGCTCAAGCGAATCGACTGGCGTTTGGCGTTGGGCAATTCCAGCGCCATGAAGTTTTTGCCGGGAATGGTCTCGACCACACGGATGGACACCAGCGACAACGAGCGCGCCAAGTCTTTGGCCAGGTTCATCACCTGCGAGCCTTTGACGCCGGTGGCGGGCTCGATCTCGTAGCGCGTGATCACCGGGCCCGGCGACGCCGCCACCACCCGCACTTCGACGCCAAAGTCTTTGAGCTTTTTCTCGATCATGCGGCTGGTCATCTCCAGCGTCTCGGGGGCCACGGTGTCTTGACGCACCAAGGGGCCGTCGAGCAAGTCCACCTGCGGCAAGCGCGAATCCACCATCTCGGTGAACAAGGGCTTCTGGCGCTCTTTGGCCACGCGTGCGCTCTTGGGCACTTCCACCATTTCGGGCTCAATCACCACCGGCACGGGGTGGTGCTCTTCGATTTCGACCCGCTCTTCAAACACCACTTCTTCGCGTTCACGGGCAGCCGCCAAGCCATACGCCACATCTTGTTCGCGCTCACGGCGCTCCTGCCAAGCCTCGATCCAGCCGTCCACCCAAGCCCCGATGTTCT
Source organism: Comamonadaceae bacterium (assembly GCA_947447235.1). GTDB lineage: Bacteria > Pseudomonadota > Gammaproteobacteria > Burkholderiales > Burkholderiaceae_C > Limnohabitans. Next base: position 2,239 of record CANFJA010000191.1, on the reverse strand, counting down.
CGGCGGTTTGCGCCCAGGAGAAACGAAACACCCAGGAGGCGCCCACCACACCAAAGACGATGAAGATCAAGCCCGAACCATTGAAGCCCAGCCACTTCAGGCTGAACGGCCCCACCAAATAGCCCAACACGCCACCGCTGACATGACCCGGCAAGCGGTCTTCAAAGCGGTACAGGCGGGTCCACTCCAAACCTACGCTGGAGATCAGCAACAAGGCCAGTCCAGCCCAGAAGGCAAAACGGGTGTAACGCCAGCCCAGGCTCTCGGCAGGCGGCGCATCGTCTTCACGCAAACGCCCGGCCAAGGCGGCCAACCAAGCCACCAACGCTGCGGCATAGCACCACCACACCGAATAGCCCAGCAAGAAAAAGCTCATGTCCCCCAACCAAGCACCCAAGCGACCGCCAAAGTTGCGCACGTTGTTGCCGGTGCCCGAGGTGGTCCAGGCGGGATCCAGCGGGTTGTGGGTCAGCAAGGCCAGCAACCAAAACAGCATGAACACAAAACCGGCGGTGAGCGCGATTTCTTGTGCAAAGCGCCTGAATCCGGTGGGCTTGGCGTCGTCGTCGCCTCGGGTCGGACGACGGTCGTTGTTGAGGGTGTTGAGCGAATAAGTCATGTCAGGAGGGAGAGCTTACCCGAGCGACGGCCCCACATCACGCAAGGCCACGGCTGGGTTCTTACAATCTTGTCTTTATTGTCCCTTCCGATCGAGTGCTCCTGATGTCCACCCCCCAACACGCCCAAGTTTTGATCCTCGGTTCTGGCCCTGCGGGCTACACCGCCGCTGTGTATGCGGCGCGTGCCAATTTGAAGCCCTTGCTCATCACAGGCATGGCCCAAGGCGGTCAGCTGATGACCACCACCGAGGTGGACAACTGGCCTGCCGACGTGAACGGCGTGCAAGGCCCCGAGCTGATGCAGCGGTTTCAGCAACACGCTGAGCGCTTCAACACCCAGATCGTGTTTGACCACATCCACACGGTTGATTTCTCCAAGCGCCCCTTCACGCTGACGGGCGACAGCGGTGTCTACACCTGCGACAGCTTGATCATTTGTACCGGCGCTTCGGCCAAATACCTGGGCCTGCCCTCTGAAGAGGCGTTCATGGGCCGTGGCGTGTCGGGCTGCGCCACCTGCGACGGCTTTTTCTACCGCGAGCAACCGGTGTGCGTGGTGGGTGGTGGCAACACCGCCGTAGAAGAGGCGCTGTACCTCTCCAACATCGCCAGCGTGGTGCACCTGATCCACCGCCGCGACAAGTTCAAAGCCGAAGCCATCATGATCGACAAGCTGATGGACAAAGTGGCCGCCGGCAAGATCGTGTTGCAAACCAACAGCACCCTGGACGAAGTGCTGGGCGACGCCTCGGGCGTGACCGGCGTGCGCCTGAAAAGCACCCAAGACGGCAGCACCCGCGACCTGACGCTGCAAGGTTGCTTCATTGCGATTGGCCACCACCCCAACACCGACATCTTCCAAGGTCAGCTGACCATGAAGGACGGCTATATCGTCACCCAAGGCGGCTTGCAAGGCTTTGCCACCATGACCAGCGTGCCAGGTGTGTTTGCCGCAGGGGACGTGCAAGACCATGTGTACCGCCAAGCCATCACCAGCGCGGGCACGGGCTGTATGGCTGCCTTAGACGCCCAACGATTCTTAGAACAAGAAGGCGTTTGATAAAACGCTATAATCTCAGGCTTTGTTGAACATGGCCCCGTCTTTCAGATGGGGACAACGCTACAAATGTCGGGTTACCGCCACCCTTTCTGGCGAGGTGAGGCGCTCGTGACAACGAGCTGCCGTATAGAAAATCATGGAGTGTCCACATGGCACGCGTATGTGAAGTAACGGGGAAAGGCCCCATGTCGGGAAACAATGTTTCCCACGCAAACAACAAAACAAAACGCCGTTTTTTGCCTAACCTGCAATACCGCCGTTTCTGGGTGGAGACCGAAAACCGTTGGGTGCGCCTGCGCGTGTCTAGCGCGGCTCTGCGCCTGATCGACAAAAATGGCATTGACTCTGTGCTGGCCGATTTGCGCGCCCGCGGTCAGGCCTGATGACTTGATGGGCAGCTGCACACAAGCTCTGCCCTCCACTGACTAAATCTATTTAAGGAAACGATCATGGCATCCAAAGGCGGACGCGAAAAAATCAAGCTGGAATCGACAGCCGGCACCGGTCACTTCTACACGACCAGCAAAAACAAGAAAACCATGCCCGAGAAAATGTTGAT
>CANFJA010000190.1 GCA_947447235.1 Comamonadaceae bacterium | reverse complement strand
GCGCGATTGGTGTTTCACGAAAAAACCACCGAATTCAAGGTCACGGTGGATCTGGTCGTTGAAATGGCGGTCTACAACCCATTTGACTTTTTTCTTGAACCCACTGCCGAAAAATTTCCCTTCAGCTACGACACAGCCACCTCGCTCGAGTTGGCGCCCTACTTGGCCACGCTGGCGTTAACGCCCAAGTTTCAGGCCTATTGCAAGTCCATTGACATCGATGCCCTCAAACATGAGCCCATTCGCACCATCGACTTTTTGGTTCAGATCAACCAAAAGCTGCACCAAGACGTCGACTACCTGATCCGCATGGAGCCAGGCGTGCAAACGCCTGAAGAAACCCTCACGCTGGGCAGCGGCTCATGCCGTGACAGCGCTTGGCTGATGGTGCAACTGTTGCGCCAGTGCGGCTTGGCGGCACGCTTTGTCTCGGGCTACTTGATTCAATTGACCCCAGACGTGAAATCGCTCGATGGCCCCAGTGGTACCGAAGTCGACTTCACCGACTTGCATGCATGGTGCGAGGTGTATTTGCCCGGTGCAGGCTGGGTCGGGCTAGACCCGACGTCTGGACTGTTCGCCGGAGAGGGTCACATCCCGTTGGCCTGCACACCCCAACCCTCGAGCGCTGCACCCATCGAAGGTTTGGTGGACGAAGCCGAGGTGGAATTCAGCCACGAAATGAAAGTCACCCGGGTGCTGGAGTCACCCCGCGTGACCAAGCCCTACACCGAAGACCAGTGGATGGAGGTGTTGGCTTTGGGCGATGAGGTTGATCGCTGTCTCAACCACGGCGATGTGCGCTTGACCATGGGCGGCGAACCCACTTTTGTGTCGACGAACGACCGAGACGCGCCTGAATGGAACACCGAAGCCTTAGGCCCCACCAAGCGTGCTTACGCCACAGAGCTGGTTCACAAACTGCGCGACGAATATGGCCAAGGTGGTTTCTTGCACTTTGGCCAAGGCAAGTGGTACCCCGGCGAACAACTCCCACGATGGGCGCTCGGCATTTACTGGCGCGCCGACGGCCAACCGTGCTGGCACAACCCCGATTTGTTCGCGGACGAGCGTGTGCCCAGCCACTACACCAGCGAGGACGCTGAACAATTCACCCACACCTTGGCCAAAAAACTGGGGCTAGATGGTCAACACATCACCGCAGGTTTTGAGGACACTTGGTACTACCTATGGCGCGAGCGCCGCTTGCCAGGCAATGTGGACCCCTTTGACTCGCGCTTGGAGGACGAGATGGAGCGGGCCCGATTGCACCGCGTCTTCACCCAAGGCCTCAAGCAAGTCGTGGGCTATGTGCTGCCTCTCAAAGCCAACGAACCCGAACTGCCAGGCCCACGCTGGAGCAGCGGCTCATGGTTTTTGCGCGATGAACGGATGTACTTGGTGCCCGGCGACTCTCCCATGGGCTATCGTCTGCCCCTGGACTCCTTGCCATGGGTGACCTCCGCCGACTATCCCTACCCCATCGCGCAAGACCACTACGCCGAGCGGCAACCGCTGCCCCATGCCGCAGCCTTGAGGGCGCAATACGCACACCACGCGCGTTTCACCCATTACAACGCCCCTTCCAACGGAGGTGGTTTTACGCAAGGCGGCTCCGTGGCTATGGGCGGCAAGCGCTATGCCGAAGAACTGATTGCCGTCAAAGGCATGGCGCCTTCCGGCAGCGCGCCAGCGCCCCAAGTTCAGCCCGCCATCGATTCCAACACGCCGCCCAACAAATTCCAATCAGCCTCCTGGATCACCCGCACCGCCATTTGCGTGGAAGTGCGCGACCCGGCCCGCGCCAACGGCCCCAACGTTGAATTGGCAGGCAAAGCGGGCATCGCAGCACAGAGCTTGATGTATGTGTTCATGCCGCCGCTGACGCGCTTGGAAGACTATCTGGAGTTGCTCAGTGCCATCGAGGCCACAGCCCAAGAACTCGACATGCGCATCGTGCTAGAGGGCTACGGACCGCCACGCGATCCCCGCCTCAAAGTATTGGCCGTCACACCTGACCCGGGCGTGATCGAAGTCAACATCCACCCAGCCCACAACTGGCCAGAAATCGTGGAGCACACCGAGTTCTTGTACCAAGCCGCGTTCGAGTCTCGCCTGTCGGCCGAAAAATTCATGACCGATGGCCGCCACACCGGCACCGGCGGCGGAAACCACGTGGTCATGGGGGGCGCCACCCCGACTGACAGCCCGTTCTTGCGCAAGCCTGAACTGCTGGCCAGTTTGATTTTGTATTGGCACAACCACCCATCCTTGAGCTACTTGTTCAGCGGCATGTTCATTGGCCCCACCAGCCAAGCACCCCGCGTGGACGAGGCGCGCAACGACCAAATTTACGAGCTCGAAATTGCCTTGGGTGAAATTCGCAATAACCGCGCCAAATATGGAGTTGACTTGCCACCTTGGTTGGTCGACCGCAGCTTGCGCAACCTGCTGATCGACGTCACAGGCAACACCCACCGTTCAGAGTTTTGCATCGACAAGCTTTACTCGCCCGATTCGTCCACCGGACGCTTGGGTTTGCTGGAATTGCGCGCCTTTGAAATGCCCCCCCACGCCCGCATGAGCGTGGTGCAGCAACTGCTGTTGCGGGCCTTGGTGGCACGCTTTTGGGCCCAGCCCTATGAAGCCCCCGCCACCCGCTGGGGCACCGAGCTGCACGACCGCTTCTTGCTGCCCCACTTTGTCAAAGCCGACTTTGACGACGTGCTCACCGAACTCGGCGACAACGGCTTTCACTTCGACCCCGCTTGGTTTGCCCCGCACTTTGAGTTCCGCTTTCCACGCGTGGGCGAGCTCAACACGCAGGGCATTTCGCTGACCCTGCGCAACGCCCTCGAACCCTGGCATGTGATGGGCGAGGAAGGTTCGAGTGGCGGCACCGTGCGCTATGTGGACTCGTCGCTCGAGCGCATCGAAGTGCATGTGACAGGCCTGAACCCCAGTCGCCACACCGTCACGGTCAATGGCCGCGCCTTGCCCCTGCAACCGACGGGCACTGTGGGCGAATACGTGGCCGGTGTGCGCTACCGCGCTTGGGCCCCGTCGTCTGCCCTGCACCCGACCATCGGCGTACACGTGCCACTGACCTTTGACATCGTGGACACGTGGATGAAACGGTCGGTGGGGGGGTGCCAATACCATGTGGCGCATGCTGGCGGCCTGAGCTACGACACCCTGCCAGTCAACGCCTACGAGGCAGAGAGCCGGCGTCTGTCGCGCTTCTTCCCGCTGGGCCACACGCCCGGCAAGCTTGACATTGGCGCAGCAACCGTGGGCGTGGCAGCGAGCAAAGAGTTTCCGTTCACGCTCGACTTGCGGCGTTGAACCCGGCTCCGATGAGACAATGCGCCCACTGTGGAGACACCTCAACCCCAAGCCCCAACTGACGCCACCTCACCCGCGCCGGTGTTGGCTGAGTTGGTGAGTGCTTTGGCCCACCCAGCGGATCGCGGG
>CANFJA010000189.1 GCA_947447235.1 Comamonadaceae bacterium | reverse complement strand
GGTACCTGCGCGTGATTGGTGCGCAGGCTCGCCATAGGTCAGCAAAGCAGCCAGTGTTTGCTGCTGAGTGGCATCCAACGTGGCCTCGGTCGCAGCCAAATGCACAAAGCGAGCACTCAGGCCTTGGATTTGCGGGGAGATTGCCGCCAAACGGGGCAAGAGCTGTTGAACACGGAAATCGCTGAGGGCGTTGCCGCCTTCGAAAATGCTGATGTGCAGGGACACGAGGGAGCCTTGAGAAAAAGACGGAAATCGAATCGAGCCGGGCCGCTGACTGGGGCTGGTCGGCCATGACTTGATTTTACGTGTCGAGGGGGAATAGCTTGTACACAATCGACCCAACTGATGTGCGAGCGCTCTCACTGACCCGATGAACCCATTGGATGGTCAAGAATGTATTGCTTTAGCACTGCATCTATGCGTGTTTGCCAGCCATCTCCCGTGGCACGAAATTGCGAGACGACATCTCGCGACAAGCGAAGGGTGATGCGCTCTTTGGTCACTTCTGCTGGCGGTCAGCTAGGCAAGGAAAATCTGCGATCGGCTTGGGCCATCCGCCCCAATGGGATAATCGCAAGATGACGATCACTTACAAAGACGCCCAAGGGATTGAGGGCATGCGTATCGCAGGCAAGCTGGCCTCCGAAGTTCTGGATTTCCTCACCCCCCATGTGGTGGCGGGTGTCACCACCAACGATTTGGACAAACTGGCTTACGACTACATCACCCAGGTGCAAGAGGCCATTCCTGCCCCGCTGAACTACAACCCCAGCGGCAAGAACCCCTATCCCAAGTCGATCTGCACCTCCATCAACCACCAGGTCTGCCACGGCATTCCCAACGACAAGCCGCTCAAAAAAGCCGACATCGTCAACATCGACATCACGGTCATCAAAGACGGCTGGCATGGTGACACCAGCCGCATGTTCATGGTCGGCGAATCATCGATTGCCGCCAAACGCTTGTGCAAGCTCACCTACGACGCCATGTGGCACGGCATTGTCAAAGTCAAGCCGGGTGCACGACTGGGTGACATTGGGTTTGCCATTCAACGTTTCGCCGAAGGCCACGGCTTTTCGGTGGTGCGTGAGTTTTGTGGCCACGGCATTGGCCAAGTATTCCACGAAGAGCCGCAGGTCTTGCACTACGGCAAGCCCGGCACCGGCGAGGAGCTCAAAGCTGGCATGACCTTCACCATCGAGCCCATGATCAACGCGGGACGCAAAGACATCAAAGAACTGGGCGACGGTTGGACCATCGTCACGCGCGACCATTCCCTGTCTGCGCAATGGGAGCACACGGTGTTGGTGACCGAAACTGGCTATGAAGTGTTGACCTTGTCACAAGGCAGCCCCGAGTTGCCCGAGTTTGTGACCACCACCTGCTGCTGAGGGTTTTGCCATGGACGCCTTGACGCAACGCTATCGCACGGACAAGGCCGCACTGCTGTTGAGCTCCTCCGAGCGCCCAGCTTCTGCCCGCAGTGTGCGCACCCTGCTCAAACGTTTGAGCGCCTTGACCGATCGCATGCTGATCGAACTGTGGCAGGCAGCAGGCTTCGACGACAGCGTGAGTTTGGTGGCGGTTGGCGGCTTTGGCCGAGGCGAGCTTTACCCGTACTCTGACATCGATGTGCTCTTGTTGCTGCCCGCAGGCGTTTGCGCCGATGCCAATGAGACACTCAAAGGTCAAATTGAGCGCTTCATTGGCAGTTGTTGGGACACGGGCTTGGAGATTGGCTCCAGCGTGCGTAACTTGGACGAATGCATTGACGAGTCCAGCGCCGATATCACCATTCAAACCTCCCTGCTGGAAGCACGCTGGGTCACAGGCAGCGTGGACCTGTTCAACGCGTTCCAGCAACGCTTTGATGCGGCCATGGACCCCCAGGCGTTTTTCACGGCTAAAACACTCGAACTCAACCAACGTCACACCAAGTTTGAAAACACGCCCTACTCGCTGGAACCCAATTGCAAAGAATCACCCGGTGGGCTGCGCGACTTGCAGGTGATTTTGTGGGTGGCCCGAGCCGCAGGCTTTGGTCGAAGCTGGCAAGACTTGGCGCGCAGCGGCTTGGCCACGGCCTTTGAAGCCAAGCAGATCGAGCGCAACGAAGACACCTTGGCCTTGATTCGCACCCGTTTGCATCTGGCGGCCAAACGCCGCGAAGACCGCTTGGTGTTTGACCTCCAGCACACCGTGGGTCAGCAGATGGTTTTGGGTCAACAAGACGATGGCAGCTTCAATGCCCGTGCCGCCAGTGAAGCGCTGATGAAGCGCTATTACTGGGCCGCCAAAGCGGTGACACAGTTGAACCAGATTTTGTTGCTCAACATCGAAGAGCGTCTCAATGCCACGCCCCAGGCCTTGCACCCCATCAACGCGCGCTTTGCCGACAAGGCGGGCATGCTGGAAGTCACCAGCGACGACTTGTACCTGCGCGAGCCGCATGCCATTTTGGAAACTTTCTGGCTGTACGAGTCCACGGTGGGCATCAAAGGCCTGTCGGCGCGTACCCTGCGTGCGCTCTACAACGCGCGTGGCGTGATGAACTCGGCTTTTCGCGCGGACCCCGTCAACCGCGCCACCTTTCTGCGCATCTTGCAAGCCCCGGAAGGCATCACCCATGCCATGCGGCTGATGAACCAAACCTCGGTGCTGGGTCGCTACTTGTGGGTGTTTCGTCGCATCGTGGGACAGATGCAGCACGATTTGTTTCACGTTTACACGGTGGATCAGCACATCCTGATGGTGTTGCGCAATGTGCGACGTTTTTTCATGGCCGAACATGCCCACGAGTACCCGTTTTGCTCGCAACTGGCTGCAGGCTGGGACAAGCCTTGGATCTTGTACGCCGGCGCCCTGTTTCACGACATTGCCAAAGGCCGGGGCGGCGACCACTCGCAACTGGGGCGTGCAGAGGTGAGGCGTTTTTGCAAAGACCACGGCATCAGCAAAGACGATGCCGATTTGATCGAGTTCTTGGTGGCCGAGCACCTGACCATGAGCCACATCGCGCAAAAGCAAGACTTGAGCGACCCCGATGTGATCCAAGGCTTTGCCAAGCGTGTGGGCAACGAGCGCAAGCTGACCGCGCTGTACTTGCTGACGGTGGCCGACATCCGAGGCACCAGTCCGAAAGTATGGAACGCCTGGAAAGGCAAATTGCTGGAAGACCTGTACCGCTTCACCTTGCGCGCCTTGGGCGGCCGTGCGCCCGACCCAGATGCTGAGGTGGAAGCCCGCAAACGCGAGGCACTGACCTCGTTGGCGCTGTATGCGCTGCCCTTTGAAGCCCACAAAGACCTGTGGAACACCTTGGATGTGGGCTATTTCATGCGCCATGACGCATCTGATATTGCGTGGCACACCCGACAGTTGTCTCGCAGTTTGGCCCAAGCCAAGACACAAGACACCTCTGTTGGCGTGATGGTGCGCGCCCGCATGTCACCTGTGGGCGAAGGCCTGCAGGTGATGGTCTATGCGCCGGATCAAGCCGATTTGTTTGC
>CANFJA010000188.1 GCA_947447235.1 Comamonadaceae bacterium | reverse complement strand
TGTTCAAGAGATGCTCCAAATCGTTCTACAAGATGGCGATACGATACTACGTAAGACACTACGTAGTTTTCCGTAAGCACAGACCCCCGCCTGGCCATGAAGATCGATTACCGCCTCGCCTTTGACCTCGCCCCCATTGGCTTGGTGCTGTCGCGCAACCGCACCATGGTGGACTGCAACCAAAGCCTGTGCGACATGTTTGGCGCACCGCGTGAGCAGTTGATTGGGCAATCGTTTCAAGTGCTCTACCCCAGCGCTGACGAGTACGAACGCACAGGGGCCCGCATTGAACCGATCTTGAATGCCAAAGGCCTGTACGCCGACGACCGGGTGATGAAGCGCATCGACGGTCGCTTCAAAGGCGAGCCCTTTTGGTGCCATGTCACTGGTCGCGCCCTCAACCGCGAAGCCCCGCACGAAGCCGGCATCTGGAGTTTTGAAGACTTGAGCGCCCACCGTCCGGTGCGTGCCGAGCTGACCGCCCGCGAGCGCGAAGTGGCCGCCTTCTTGATGGATGGCATGACCTCCAAAGAAATTGGCAAGGCCTTGGCCATCAGCCACCGCACCGTCGAGATTTACCGTGCCAAGCTGATGCGCAAATACAAAGCCTCCACCACGGCCGACTTGGTGCACAAGCTGTTGGTGGGTCAGTGAACGGTGGCATGCAGTTGTATGCCCAGTGCAGATGTGACTTTGAGAATGGTGGCAAAGCTGGGATTGCCCTCTCCTGATAGGGCTTTGTACAGACTTTCTCGGCCAAGCCCCGTGTCTCTGGCAAGTTGCGACATACCTTTGGCACGCGCGATGTTTCCAAGCGCTTTGACGATGAATGCCGCATCATCCCCAGCCTCTTGCAAACTGGCCTCCAGATAAAGCGCCATATCCTCTTCCGTCTTGAGGTGTTCGGCACTGTCCCATTTGCGAAGACTGGTTTTGCTCATCAATAACTCTCCTTGATCTCTTGCGCCAAGCGCAACGCACTTGCGATGTCTTTGTCTTGTGATGCTTTGTCGCCGCCAGCCAGCAAAATCAAAATATCCAGGCCTCTGTGCATGAAATACACGCGATAGCCAGCGCCATGGTGAATCCTCATCTCTGAAACGCCACCGTCTACCGGTTTGCTATCCCCAAAATTTCCATCTTCAGCACGATCGATACGAACTTGAATCAGCCGCGGCAAAAGATACCGATAACACAACGCGGTGCCGATGCCCTTTGCACAAATAGTCTTTTAGAAGAATGAACGAAAAACGTCGGTTTAAACGTGCAGTTGATATTGCAAATGGCCAGCCCACTTGGTGCACAAGCTGTTGGAGGGGTAACAATCGAGCCACAGAGGCAACACTACGGAATCAGCAGATGACCACCACACCCCGCTACCCCCACCCCGAACTCAACGACCTGCCCGAAGACATTCGCACCAAGATCTTGGAAGTTCAAGACAAAGCGGGCTTTGTGCCCAACGTGTTTTTGGCCCTGGCCCGACGCCCGGCCGAATGGCGTGCTTTCTTTGCCTACCACGATGCCTTGATGCTGCCCGAGACTGTGGGGCGCGACAGCAACTTGACCAAGGGTGACCGCGAGATGATCGTCACCACCACCAGCGCCGCCAACAACTGCCTGTACTGCGTGGTGGCCCACGGTGCGATTCTGCGCATTTATGAAAAGAAGCCTTTGGTGGCCGACCAAGTGGCCGTGAACTACCGCAAAGCCGACATCACGCCACGCCAGCGCGCCATGCTCGACTTTGCGATGAAGGTCTGCCTGCACAGCGACACGGTGCAAGAGGCCGACTTTGCCGCACTGCACGCCCATGGCTTCAACGACGAAGACATTTGGGACATCGCCGCCATCACCGCATTTTTTGGCCTGAGCAACCGCATGGCCAGCTTCAGCAGCATGATGCCCAACCCTGAGTTCTATCTATTGGGACGTGTACCCAAACAAAAGTAACTGAGACGGGGCAGATTTTGTAGACACCGTTGTTTTTGTAGTTAAATTAAATTAATTAAAAAATTTAAATAAAACCATATAGCTACATATAACTTAGACTGTTAGTACTCATCAGGAGTTCTAACCATGTCTCAATCCGCCATTCAAGCCATCGCTCCTTCGGAAGTTGTGGCACCCACCTCTCCAAAAAATGCCGCACAGTTCGGCCAGATGGACACACCGGTCAACACCCAGACCGGCAACATCCCCAAAACTCAGAAACGCCCTCTCAAAGCCCAACAGCTTGATCTGGAGGTCGATGAGGCCAGCGTCCTGGTGCACAGCGGCTTTTTTGCCGATGACAACGCATCAGACGCAACGCCCAGCCCATCCCCGGCAAGCAGTGAACCCAGCGCAAGCTTCGTGGTCGCAGTCATGGACACAGACACCAGTGCGGTCACCGCCAACACCCCTGGCGCGCTGGTGCAAGGGCAAGAGTCCATCATCCCGGCCACTGGCCTGAGCCCTTTGCAACAAGGTCTGGGCGCTTTGGCGATCGCAGGCTTAGCCATGGGTGGATCCAGCTCTGGCACAGGCACAGGCACCGGGTCAGGGCCTGGCACCCCAACAACAGAAGTCACACCGACTCTGGGCCATGTCCTCAAAGGCAGCGCCTTCGCAGGCCCTGTCACCAGCAACGGCGGCGGTGACTTGTGGGTGCAAGCCTTTGACAGCCAAGGCCACAGCTTGGGCAAAGCTCAGGTGGCAAACGACGGCAGCTACACCCTGACCCTCAGCAGCGCATACAGCGGCGCCCTGCTGCTCAAGATCTACGACACAGACCCCACCAACAGCCTAACCGCCACCTATGTTGACGAAGCCACGGGTGAGATCAAGCCCTTCATAAGCTTGCTGGCTGTTGTCAACCTCAAAGAGGGCACCAGCTTCAGCAGCACAACCGTCAACATCACCACCCTCACCCACCTCGCTGCCATCAAAGCCGGGGCGGTGGATGGCACCTCAGGCGTCAGCGTACCCAGCACAGACGCCATTGACGCTGCCAACACCTTGGTCGCCAAAACATTCTTGGGCACCACCGAACTGCTCAGCGCACCTGTGCTGCCCACCGTCGATGCCCAGGGTCAGCAACTCACCAGCGAGAACGCCTATGGCGTGGCCCTCAACCTGCTGTCATGGCTTGAAAAAAACAGCGGCAAGTCCACCACCCAAGTCACCCAAGACTTGGCCGACACCCTGAGCGACACAGGGTTCACAGACACCACCGCCCAAGCCATCCAAACCGCCTTGAAATCTGCCACGGACAGTGGCCAAGTCAGCGAAAAAAATGCCGGTGACCTTTTGAAAACAGCCACCACAACCACAACAACGACTGGCCCCACCACGCCCACTACGCCCACCACGCCCACTACGCCCACCACTCCCACTACTCCTACCACGCCTACTGACCCCACTTCACCTCCTGACACCGACACCACACCACCACCAGCACCCAGCCTCGCCTTAGAGGCAGACACCGGCGTCAGCCGCACCGACCACATCACCCAGAACGCACGTGTCAAAGTGGCCG
>CANFJA010000187.1 GCA_947447235.1 Comamonadaceae bacterium | reverse complement strand
ATCACCCCTGAGCGCGCTGCGCGCATGCCGACTGCGGCACAAACAGAGGCACACAGCCCTTTGAACGCTGGCCATGTCGGGCAAGCCGATGCCGATGCACTGGCAATGGCGCAGTCACAGACCAAGGCGCTTGTGCAGGGTGCTGACTGCAGCATCAGCCGCTTGGGCGTGTCTGCCAAAGCAGATGGCGCAGCGTTTGTGCTGCTGGTCAGTGCCCAAGCGCTTGAACGGTTCGGCCTTCAAGCGCAGGCGCAGTGGATCAGCAGCGCCTCCACAGGCTGCGCACCCGACACGCCCTTGTTGGCCGCCCAGCACGCCGCCATGCAGGCATTGCAGCGCGCCCACATCACGTCATGCGACGCCTTGCACACCCTCGAACTGCACGACGCATTTGCGGTGCAGGGCTTGAGCTTTGCGCAGGCTTTGGGCATTCGACCTGAGCGGCTCAACCCGCGCGGTGGTGGCTTGGCGCGCGGTCACCCCATTGGGGCCTCAGGCGCCGTGGCGTTGGTGCGTTTGCTGGCCAATTTGTCACAGGATGGCCCTGTGGGTGCGCAAGGCTTGGTGGCCGTGGCCGGTGCAGGCGGCGTGGGTGCTGCGGCTGTCGTGGCGCGTTGTTGAGCCTTGGGTCTGCTGCTTGGCTATTCGCCCAAGCGGTGAAGGTTCAACCCACTGTTTTGAAATACTCCCCCAACTCTGTTCGCGCAGTGCGGGTTTGGTTCACCGGTGCCTCCGGGTCAGCGTAGCCCAGGGCCATGCCGCACACAATCTTGGAGTTGCTGTCTAAGGACAGGTGCCTGCGAATCAGGTTGGGGTAAGAGGCTATGGCACCAATGGCACAGGTCGACAGGCCATGGGCTTGTGCGGCCAGCATCAGGCCATGCAAGGCCATGCCTAAGTCCATGTAACAGCCGCTGCCCAAGTCATGCCCGATCGTCACAACCAGCGCCACGGGGGCATCGAAAAAACGAAAGTTGCGTTCAAACTGCCCGTCCCGCCCCTTGCGGTCTTCACGCGCTATGCCAAGCGCGTCATACAAGGCTTTGGCCGACGCAATTTGGCGACGCTTCAAGGCCATCGGCAGAGGGTTGGGGAAGTAGCTGTAATCCTCCGTCTCTTGCTGCTGGTTGCGCCAGGCGTGGACCAAGTCGGCGCTCAAGGCACGGCGCGCCTCGCCCTGCACAGAGATGAAGGTGCCCGGCTGCAAATTGGCACCACTGGGCGCCAAACGCGCCAAGGCCACCACCTGTTGCAGCAGCGCTGTTGGTACGGGGTCTGGGCGATAAGCGCGAACCGAATGGCGCGCTTTCAGCACACGGGTGAATGCATCTGCCGTGTTCACAGGTCAAAGAGGGAAGTGGCGCACATACGCCGGGCAGTTTACCCAAGGGCCCAAACAAAACCCCGCCATGCTTGCCGCGTGGCGGGGTTTGATTCTTTCTAATACCTAGCAGGCGGTCCTGCCTGGGTGTTAGAAGCGATAGCCGAGGCGAATCACATAGTCGGTGGTATTGAGTTTGACGTCGCCGACGCTTGTCACAGGCACACCCAAGCCTGGTCCCACAAATGTGGCGGTGGTCTTGACTGGCAAATAAGCCACAGAGCCATTGATGCTCCACTTGTCATCGATGTTGTAAATCACACCCGCGTTGTAAACCGGCACCCAAGAAGAGCTGAAACTGGCCGATGTGCCTGCCAATGCTTGCACGGTGGCATCGGCTTTGTTGGTGGACACGCTGTTGAAGGTGGCGTGCGTCACGCCCAAACCGAGGTAAGGACGCCATTGGTCTTGTGCCGTACCAAAGAAATATTTGGCAACTGCTGCTGGCGTGAGAATTTTCAAGGTGGCTGCGCTCGGATGGGTCTTGGCAGTTCCGTTGGGGGTGTTCAGGTCTTGCGTGAACTCGGGCGGGATACCCAGCGTCAACTCTGCACCGATGTTGTCGGTGTACATGTGCAACCAGCTGAATGAAATGGTCGATTGGCTTCCCACGTTCGCCGTGGCATCTTTCAGTGATGCGGTGAAAGCTGCAGCCGATGGCGCGCTTGCGCTGGTCGACGTCACGGGGCCGAGTTGGGCATCAGGGTTGATCGATGCATAACCCACGCTCAAAATATTGTCACCCGCTTTTTGTGCCGAGGCACCCAAAGACATCGCAACCAAGGCCATGGCAGCTGTTGTTTTTAGAAATTGATTCATGTAGTTCTCCTTGGAAAGTTATAGGGGCAATGCTAACAAGCACGAGGGCTTTACTGTTCAAGGAAAACACCTAATTCAACACCGACACAACAAAAAACCCCACCACTCTTGCGAGCGATGGGGTTTTTAACTTTTCAAATCCTTAGCTGACTTTCGTCAGCGCGGGGATTAGAACGAGTGACGCAGACCCACCAAGTAACCGGTGGTCGAAGCGCCGGCCAAAGAGGTGCTTGCAGGGCCGCCGTAGAACACGGTGGTCTTCAAGGTAGCGCCGTTGCTGCCATGGCCGTAGCCAGCGTAAGCTTGTGTGCGCTTGGTGAACTTGTAACGAGCGGTCAAGCCAGTCAACTTGGTCTGGTCGCCAGACACGTCGTCTTTCATGGTGGTGTAACCAACAGCAACGTCAACCATTGGGTTGATGTCATAGATCACGCCAAAACCGTTGACGGTGTTGCCATGGATGTTGATAAAGCCGTTGCCCGTGGTCAACTTGGACTGTGCACCCACCAATTTGGCAGCGCCCATTTGGTAAGTTGCGCCCATCACTTTGTACTTCAGACCCAACTGGTCGGTAGCGTCTTGACGTGAAGTTTGTGCGTATTGCAGGTTCAAAGGACCGTTGGTGTATTCCAAACGCAGTGCTGAACCTTGACCGCCAGCAGTTGATGCTGTAGGTGCGGGAGATTGCATTTGGTTACCAACGTGTTGGTAGGTCAACTGGAAACCAGAGACGGCAATGGTCTTGAAGCCCCAACCTGCGTTGAAGTTGATAGGAGCAGAACCGCTTTGTGAGTTGTTGGCAACGCCAGCAGTGCCAGATGTGCCGCTGTAAGTTGTGTCAGTAGGTGCTTTACCAAAACCCAACGTGGCCAAAGAGCCAGTGTTGGTTTGTTGAGCCGTCAAAGCACTCCAACCGAAAGAGTTAGAGCCCGTGTTGCCGAAAGCACCTTGGGTCAACCACACCGCGTCTTGGATGCGGCCGATTTCGAAAGAACCGATTTGGTTGCTAGACAAGGTGATGTTGGCAGCACGTGTGAAGATGTTTGGCTTTTGGCCAGAAGCTGCAGCATCGCCAGATGTAGAAGAACCCATTTGGCCTTCAGGCAAGCTCAGTTCAGACAACAGGTGGAAGCCAGCTGTCAAGCCGCCGCCCAGGTCTTCAGTGCCGCGAAAGCCCAAAGTAGATGTGCTGTTGATGTTAGAAGCGATTTTGGTGGTGCTGACGCCGTTGTCAGTAGAACGGTACAGGCCTTGATCCACGTTACCGTAGATGGTGATGGCGTTCTGTGCGAAAGAAGCGGTGGCAGCCAAAGCAGCCAATGCAACGAGGGTTGTT
>CANFJA010000186.1 GCA_947447235.1 Comamonadaceae bacterium | reverse complement strand
TGTTCGATGACGGTGCTCAAGAGCTTGAGCAAGTGGCCATCCAAATCTAAATGATCGAATTTTTTCATGGAATAGATGAGTTTTGCATTGTTTATTTTATGGGTGAAGCTCGCGACACTTCAACCCATCGCACCACCGCGTTGTTTGAGGAGACGACATGAGCACCCCCCTTGCCCCCATTCCAGGCACCACCTTGTTTGACGGCGAGCAGGCCCAAAAAGGCTATGCACTCAACAAGATGTGTTTTTCATTCAACAGCGCGGACAACCGCCATGCCTTCAAGGCCGACGAAGAGGCCTACATGCGCCACTACGGCTTGAATGCGCAACAAGCCGATGCGATTCGCACACGCAATGTGCTGGGCTTGATTGCTGCGGGTGGCAATGTGTACTACCTGGCCAAATTTGCCGGCATCTTGGGGCTGGATGTGCAAGACCTGGGCGCGGCACAAACCGGCATGAGCAAAGAAGAATTCAAAGCCAAGCTGCGTGCAGCGGCGAACCAATAACACGTAGGAGCACACACCATGGCACACATCGTTGGCGGTCTCGCCACCTCGCACATTCCCTCTATTGGCGGCGCGATTGCCAAGGGCTTGCAGCAAGACCCTTACTGGAAGCCATTCTTTGATGGTTTTCCCCCTATCCGTGAATGGTTGGGCAAAACCAAGCCCGATGTGGCGGTGGTGTTTTACAACGACCACGGGTTGAACTTTTTCCTCGACAAGATGCCCACCTTTGCGGTAGGTGCTGCGGCGCAATACAACAACGCCGATGAGGGCTGGGGCATTCCCACCTTGCCGCCTTTCAAGGGGGCACCTGACTTGTCATGGCACATCATCAACCAATTGGTTGAGAAAGAGTTTGATGTGGTGACCTGCCAGGAAATGCTGGTGGACCACGCCTTCACCCTGCCTTTGAAATTGTTTTGGCCAGACGATGTGTGCCCGGTGCTGACGGTGCCGATTTGCATCAACACCGTGCAGTTTCCGCTGCCTTCGGCCAAGCGTTGCTACAAACTCGGCCAAGCCGTGGGCGACGCCATTCGCAGCTGGGACAGCGATTTGAATGTGGTGGTGGTGGGTACCGGAGGTTTAAGCCATCAGCTCGACGGTGAGCGTGCTGGCCACATCAACAAGGCCTTTGATTTGGAGTTCATGCAAAGCTTGCAGAACAACCCCGAGTGGGCCACACAGTTCAGCATCCACGAGTTGGTGGAGATGGCGGGTACCCAAGGCATTGAGCTGTTGAACTGGTTGGCCATGCGTGGTGCCTTGGGGCAAACCGTGTCGGCGGTGCATCAGAACTATCACATTCCAATTTCCAACACGGCCACGGGCGTGTTGGCGTTGCAGGTGGCGTGACACGCTGGGCAAATGAAAAACCCCCGCAAGCGTTGACCGCTTGGCGGAGGTTTTGTGGGGACCCAACGCAGGGTCGGGAGGCGCAGGCTTAGATGGTGTCGATGAAGCTGCGCAGTTTGTCGCTGCGGCTGGGGTGCTTCAACTTGCGCAAAGCCTTGGCTTCGATTTGACGGATGCGCTCACGCGTGACGTCAAACTGCTTGCCCACTTCTTCCAGCGTGTGGTCGCTGGTCATCTCGATGCCAAAACGCATGCGCAGCACTTTGGCTTCGCGTGGGGTGAGGCCGTCCAAGATGTCTTTGACCACATCGCGCAAGCCCGCTTGCATGGCTGCTTCGATGGGGGCGGTGTTGACGCTGTCTTCGATGAAGTCGCCCAAGTGGCTGTCATCGTCGTCACCAATGGGAGTTTCCATCGAGATCGGCTCTTTGGCGATCTTCATGATCTTGCGGATCTTGTCTTCAGGGATTTCCATCTTCTCAGCCAAGACGCTGGCATCGGGCTCAAAGCCAAACTCTTGCAAGTGTTGGCGGCTGATGCGGTTCATCTTGTTGATGGTCTCGATCATGTGGACCGGGATGCGGATGGTGCGGGCCTGGTCGGCGATGGAGCGGGTGATGGCCTGACGGATCCACCAGGTGGCGTAGGTGGAGAACTTGTAACCACGGCGGTATTCGAACTTGTCGACGGCTTTCATCAAACCGATGTTGCCTTCTTGAATCAGGTCCAAGAACTGCAAACCACGGTTGGTGTACTTTTTGGCGATGGAAATCACCAGGCGCAAGTTGGCCTCGATCATTTCTTTCTTGGCGTTGCGCGAGTTGCGCTCGCCTTCGTTCATGCGCTTGTTGATCTCTTTCAAACGGTCCAGCGGTACCACCACACGCGATTGCAAGTCCATCAACTTTTGTTGTAGCTCTTGAATGGGCGGGATGTTGCGGCCCATGGTGGCCGACCATGGCTTGCCTGCGGCTGTTTGTTTTTCAACCCACTTCAAGTTGAGCAGGTTGGGTGGAAAGTCTTTGACGAAGGTGGCTTGTGGCATGCCACATTTGTCCACGATGATGCGGCGCAACTCGCGCTCTTTCTTGCGCACTTCATCGACTTGACCGCGCACCATTTCGCACAATTTTTCAATGGTCTTGGCCGTGAAGCGAATGGTCATCAACTCTTCGGTCAATGCCATTTGGGCTTTTTGATAAGCAGGTGTTCCGTAGCCTTCTTTGTCGTAGGTTTTGCGCAGTTTTTCGAACAGCACGGTCATGCGGTCGAAGTGCTCAAGCGCCTGATTTTTGAGCTCTTCGAGTTTTTTGGTCAGGGCTTTGGAGCCGCCTTTGCCGTCGTCGTCGTCGGCTTCGTCGAACTCGTCAAAGTCTTCTTCGGCCACATAGTCGTCGGCTTCGTTGAGGTTGTTGAAGCCATCGACCACGGTCGAGATCACCACCTTGTTCTCGCGGATGTCGTTGGCCATTTCCAAAATCGCCGCGATGGTGGCAGGTGAACCGCTGATGGCTTGCATCATGTCCATCAAGCCGCCTTCGATGCGCTTGGCGATTTCGATTTCGCCTTCGCGCGTCAACAACTCGACGGTTCCCATCTCGCGCATGTACATGCGCACGGGGTCGGTGGTACGGCCAAATTCGCTGTCTACGGTGGACAAGGCGGCTTCGGCTTCTTCTTCGGCTTCTTCTTCGGTGGCCGCCGTGGGGGTGTTGTTGTTGAGCAGCAGGGTTTCTGCGTCAGGGGTGTGTTCGTACACCGCCACGCCCATGTCGTTCAACATCGAGATCACCACTTCTAGCGTCTCTGCATCAACCAACTTGTCGGGCAAGTGGTCCGAGATTTCGCCATGCGTGAGGTAGCCGCGTGTTTTGCCCAGCTTGATCAGGGTTTTCAGGCGCTGACGGCGTTTTTGCATGTCTTCTTCAGACAGCACGGTTTCGTCCAAGCCAAATTCTTTCATCAAGGCGCGTTCTTTGGCCTTGCTGATTTTCATGCGCAGGGGTTTGACTTTTTCGGTCGTCGCCACCTCTTCGACCTCGAGGTCGGCTTCGATGTCACTCATGTCCTCATCGAGCATTGGTTTGCCAGTTTTGGCTTTGGCGGCTTTTTTGGCGGCAGCTTTGGGTGCTTTGGCTTCAACCGCAGCAGCTTTCTTTTTGGGCTCTTCGATTTTTGCCTTAGGTGCTTTGGGTATCGACTTGACGACGACAGG
>CANFJA010000185.1 GCA_947447235.1 Comamonadaceae bacterium | reverse complement strand
GGCCCGACAAAGGCGCCACGATCAACACCACGGGCTGGCCTTTGAGGCTGGTCAGCGTGTGGGCATCGTCGGTGTAGCGTTTGAAGCGACGTAATTCACAGAAGGGTTTGTCGACTTCGATGCGTTCGTGGATGGCCACATCGACTTCATCAACCTGGACCGATTGAATGCCAAACTGTGGCTTTTCATAGTCTTTGCCCAAACGGTAGAGCAGGTCGTAACCCGCAGCAACGCGTTGCGCCAATTGGTTTTGGCCCAAAGGTGACATGGGGTTGCTGTAGAGCTTGGAAGCAGCCTGCGCAAAGTCTGCGAAAGGCTCCATCAAGGTGCGCTGTGTTTCGAAGATTTGGTAAAGCATGGGGGTGATCTCAAGTATGTTGCAGCGCAATATAACAGCTGAAGTTGGGGTGAAAATGGAGTCTGTCCCCCAATACACAAGCGCACTACTTTTGCCCTAGACAACGTATGAAACTATCTCACGCCACACCACGCATGCCGGTTCTTTTTGTGGGCCACGGCAGCCCTATGAACGTGATCGAAGACAGTCCGTTTCGCCGTGAATGGTCGCGTTACGGCGCCATGTTTGGTACCCGATGGCCCAAACCCAAATTGATTTTGTGCATTTCAGCCCACTGGATCACTGAAGGGTGGTGGCTCACGGGCATGGCACAACCCAAAACCATCCACGACTTTGGTGGCTTTCCACAAGCGCTGTTCGATCAGCAGTACCCCGCGCCGGGTGCGCCGCAATGGGTGCAGCAGGTGGCTCAGCAGTTGCACCAACCCAACAACGGACACGCTGTGGGCATTGACCTACAGCAGTGGGGCTTAGACCATGGGTGCTGGGGCGTGTTAAAGCCCATGTTTCCAGAGGCTGACATTCCCGTGGTGCAGCTGAGCATCGACTACCACCGGCCCATCTCCGACCACTATGCGTTGGGTCAACAACTGCGCAGCTTCAGAGACGAGGGCGTGTTGATTTTGGCCAGCGGCAACACGGTGCACAACTTGCGCGCCATGCAACGTTCGGCCCCGGTCGATCAAGCATTTGACTGGACGATTCAGTTTGACCAATGGGTGGCTGCGCAAATCAGCGCGGGCCACAACGAGGCTTTGGTTGACTTTCAGCAGCAAGGCGAGATCGCCCAACTTGCGCACCCCAGCTACGACCACTACCTGCCCTTGCTGTATGCGGCAGGTGCGGCCCAAGCCGATGACACGGTGGAGTTTTTCAACGAGGGTTACCAACTGGCCTCGATGGCCATGCGCTCAGTTGTTTGGAACTGAGCGCGCTGGTTCACATCACCTTGGCGATGCAGGCGCAAACGTAGTCGATGTTTTTGCTGTTGAGTGCGGCCACACACATGCGGCCGGTGTCTGTGCCGTACACCCCAAACTCGTTGCGCAAGCGCACCATTTGGTCTTTGGACAGGCCTGAGTAGCTGAACATACCGATTTGGGTGGTGATGAAGCCCATGTCTTGCTTGACGCCTGCGGCTTTCAAACCATCCACCAGTTTTTGGCGCATGGCTTTGATGCGTACGCGCATTTCACCCAGTTCTTTTTCCCACAAGGCACGCAACTCGGGGTTGCCCAACACGGCCGCCACCACGGCACCGCCGTGGATGGGTGGGTTGGAATAGTTGGTACGTATCACGATCTTGAGCTGGCTCAGCACGCGGCCAGCTTCTTCTTTGTCGGCACACAGCACACTCAAAGCGCCCACGCGCTCGCCGTACAAGCTGAAACTCTTGGAGAACGAGGTGGAGACAAAAAAGCACAAGCCTGCGGCAACAAACTTTTGAATCACCGCGCCGTCTTCGGCAATGCCGTGGCCAAAGCCTTGGTAGGCCATGTCAAGGAACGGCGTCAGGTTGTTGGCCTTGACCACGCTCACCACCTGGTCCCACTGCGCGGGGGTGATGTCGTAGCCGGTGGGGTTGTGGCAGCAGGCGTGCAACACCACGATGGTGCCAGCGGCCGCTGCGTTGAGCGAGGCCAGCATGCCGTCAAAGTTCACGCCGCGCTTGGTAGCGTCGTAGTAGGCATAGGTTTCAACCTTGAAGCCGGCGTTGGTGAACAAGGCGCGGTGGTTTTCCCAGCTCGGGTCCGAAATCAACACGGTGGCGTTGGGGCTGAGGTGCTTCAAAAAGTCAGCGCCAATTTTCAAGCCACCGGTGCCGCCAATGCCTTGCACCGTGGCCACACGGCCCGAGGTGACAGGTTCGGAGTCAGCGCCAAACACCAGGTCTTTGACGGCGCTGTCGTAGGCCGCAATGCCGTCGATGGGCAAATAGCCACGTGCGGTAGGCTTGGCCATCATGGTTTTTTCAGCTTGTTGCACGCAGTCCAGCAGAGGCAGCTTGCCGTTGTCGTCGAAGTAAACGCCCACGCCGAGGTTGACTTTGTTGGGGTTGGTGTCGGCGGCAAATTGCTCGTTCAGACCCAAGATCGGGTCACGGGGTGCCATTTCGACAGCGGTAAACATTGACATCGTCAGTCCTTGATCACAGATAAACAGAAGGGGATTGGGGCGCAAGGCGCAGTCTGCGGTAGGCTAGTGCGCTTGGCCTGAATTTTAAGGGCCAGCTTGATTGTTTTTTTGCCAAGTTATGCCTACACCCTTTGAAGTTGTCTCAGACGCCACTGTTTTACCCGCCACCGGGCAGGTGGTGCGTTACCCCGGCTCCCCGTTTGAGCTGTACCAGCCGTATCCGCCCGCTGGCGATCAGCCCACCGCGATCGCCGAGTTGATCGACGGTATCAACGATGGTGAGGTATTTCAAACCTTGTTGGGTGTGACGGGCTCGGGCAAGACCTTCACCATGGCCAATGTGATTGCCCAACTGGGGCGTCCTGCCATTATTTTTGCGCCCAACAAAACCTTGGCTGCGCAGCTCTACAGCGAGTTTCGTGAATTTTTCCCCAACAACGCGGTGGAGTATTTCGTCAGCTATTACGACTACTACCAGCCCGAGGCCTATGTGCCACAGCGTGATCTGTTCATCGAAAAAGACAGTGCCATCAACGAGCACATCGAACAGATGCGCTTGAGTTGCACCAAGAGCATCTTGGAGCGCCGTGATGTGATTGTGGTGGCCACGGTGTCGGCCATTTACGGCATCGGCGAGCCCGAGAGCTACCACCAGATGGTGATGACGGTGCGCGCGGGCGACAAGGTGGGCCAGCGCGATGCGATTGCCCAGTTGGTGCGCATGCAGTACGAACGCAACGACCACGACTTCACGCGTGGCAAGTTCCGCGTGCGGGGCGACACGATCGATGTGTTCCCTGCCGAGCACTCGGAGTTGGCGATTCGCATTGAGCTGTTTGACGACGAGATCGACAGCTTGCAACTGTTTGACCCACTCACCGGACGCATTCGGCAAAAGATTCCGCGTTTCACCATCTACCCCTCCAGCCACTACGTGACGCCGCGTGACCGGGTGCTGGCAGCGGTCGAAACCATCAAGGTGGAGTTGGCGCAGCGCTTGAAAGAGCTGGTGGGCATGAACAAGTTGGTGGAAGCGCAGCGCTTAGAGCAGCGCACCCGCTTTGACTTGGAAATGCTGTCTGAGGTCGGCCACTGCAAAGGCATTGAGAACTACACCCGTCATTTGTCGGGC
>CANFJA010000184.1 GCA_947447235.1 Comamonadaceae bacterium | reverse complement strand
TCGTGCGATGTTTGAGCAAACGCTGATCGGCCAGGTGCGCGCCAATCAGCCATGCGGTCGGGATGACCACCAAGGCGATAGAGAGAATTTGTGCAATCCACCCTTCGGCGATGTCTTCGGTCATGGCGTGCCACAAAGCGTTGTCCAGCCCTGGCACCACCCCTGCTTCGGTGAACTCGTGCAAGGCATACACCACCAACTGCACAGCAAACACCATCATGAACCAGGAGGTGACGCGAAAGAACCGACCCAAATTGACTTGGTGGCCGAACTTCACCCACATCAGGCTGACCGCCGCTGCCAAGCACACGCCGACCACCGCGCCCAGCGTCATGTCAGTGGCATCGGCATTGGCGGCCAAGGAAGCAATCATGGTGGCAGTCTCCACACCTTCACGGCTGACCATGAAGACCGTGAACGCAAAAATAGACCACCACGCCTTGGCTCCGCGCAGGGCAGACACGTCGTCCAAACGATGTTCAATCTGGCGACCCATGCTTTTGCCGGCTTGGCTCATGTGCACCACGCACCACGTCACCGCAGCCGCAGCGACCAGCGCCATCACACCGGCCCAGGTGGAGGACAGGGCGCCGATCTGCGCCAGCACCACACCGAGCACCGCACAACCGAGCACCGCCACACCCAAACCCCAGCGCACGGCAGACAGCAAGGCTTCGTTATGGGCTTTGCGCAAATACAAAGACGCAATGGCAATCACCAAAAAGGCTTCCAGGCCTTCGCGAAAACAAATCAGCAGAGCTTGAGACATAAAGTGGGGTGTCCGTTGCAGTTGATAACAGTTCGCAAATGATAACCACTTTCATTTGGGTCGTCAAACTTTTTTGTATCAAGCCGGTTCACGCCCCAACACCACAGTGGCCTGACTCGACAACACGCCGCCATTGCCATGGGCCACGGCCAAGTCACACTGCGCCACTTGACGGGCACCGCACTCGCCGCGCAGTTGACGCACGGCCTCGACCAGCAACAACAAACCGTACATGCCAGGATGGCAATACGACAAACCGCCCCCATTGGTGTTGACCGCCAAATGTCCACCGGGGGCAATGCCACCGTCGCTGACAAAAGCTCCACCCTCGCCTTTGGCACAAAAGCCCAGATCCTCTAAAAACAAAATCGGTGTGATGGTGAAGGCGTCATAGAGCATGGCCAAATTCATGTCTTGGGCACCGTAACCGGCCATCGCAAACGCGGCTTGCGAAGAGGCCACAGCGCCCGTGACGGACAAATCCGGCATGTTCGAAATGCTTGCATGCGACAACGCCTCGCCAACCCCCAGCACATAGACCGGCGGTTGGCGCAAATGCCGCGCACGGTCGGCACGGGTCAGTACCAACGCCCCGCCCCCATCGCTGACCAAACAGCAGTCACGCACCGTGAGCGGATCACTCACCTTGCGGGCAGCGATCACCTCGGCTTGGGTCAGCGGCTGTTTCTCCCAGGCCTTGGGATTGAGCAAGGCCCACTGACGCGCCGCCACAGCCACATCGGCCAACTGCGCGCGGGTGGTGCCGTACTGGTGCATGTGCCGCGCAGCCGCCATGGCATAGGCACTCACCGGCAACAACGGGCGGTAGGGTGTTTCATACGGGTTGACCTCGCGTGGACTGGCCGCTGCGCGACTGACCGAACGCTGGGTGCTGCCGTAGGCAATCAACGCCACTTCACACAAGCCTTGTTCGATGGCGGCCATGGCATGGGTTACGTGCGACATGAACGACGCGCCGCCAATTTGCGTGTTGTCTTGGTAGCGAGGTTGCAGCCCCAAGTACTCGGCCAATGCCAGGGTGGTGAAGCGGGTTTGGGTAGAGGCACAAAACAAGCCATCCACTTGCGACAAATCCAGCCCAGCATCCGCCAGCGCCCTGAAGCTGGCTTGCGCCATCAAATCCAGGGGCGAAGTACCGGGCGCACACACCCCCAAATCAGACTCTGCCGCGCCCACAATGGCCACGCTGCCTTTGCGAACTGGCATCACATCGCCTCCTTCAGTGGTTTGAAATAAGGGCGCGTCACACCGTCCTCGTCTTGGCGCATCCACACCTGCACGCGCTGGCCGATGCGCACCGACTCAGGGGCTACACCGTGCACTTGGCTCATCATGCGAAACCCTTCGTCTACATCGATCAAGGCCACGTTGTAGGACGCTTGGTCTTTGGCATGGACCACGGTGGTGGCGTACACCGTGCCCAAGCCTTTTGAAATTTGCCACGACAACGCTTGGCCCGTCTGAGGCGCAGCCACGCGCGGGAAAAAAACCGCCTCGCCTTCGGGGGTGGTTTGGTAAGCCAAGTGCCCTTGCTGGCAATACGCTTGGTAAGTCCCCAAGGGAGAGGCCTGCGCGAGGCTGTCGTTCATCGTCCAGTCGGTCATTGTTTCTCCTTGGCGCATCCCATGTGTGCCGGGATTATGGCCAGATATCGCGGGTGACAGACAGACGCTTGGGCTTGGCGTAGGCTGTGCCACCTATGCCTAAACCGTCTGCCCCCCTGTTGAAACCCTTGGACGTGCTGCGCAGTTTTCGTGCGCACAACAACACCCTGCCAGACGCCCTGGCCAGCCGTCTTGCAGCCGATCCCGACAAACTGTTTTGTCTGTTTGATGGTCGATCTCTCAGTTGGCGCGAAGTCCACACCCGCGTGACGCGCTTGGCCGCCGCCTTTGCCGCACAGGGCGTGGGCCCAGGCGCACGTGTGGGCATCATGGCGCGTAACCAAGACAGCCATGTGTTGTTCTTGTTGGCGCTGGCGCATTTGTCGGCCGTGATGGTGCCCATCAACCCCGACTTTGGCGTGGCCGAAGCACGCTATGTGTTGCAGCACGCCGATTTGTCGGGCTTGGCCTACGACGAGCATGCGGACCATACCGTGCAGCAAGCCTACGCCAATGCGACGACACGGCCTTGGATGATTGACCTGTCCAAACAGGCGTCGGGTGCATCCTTCACCGCACCGCGCTTGTCTGAATTTTTGGCGCAAGCCGCACAAGCGCCCGAGGTGGCCACGCAAGCGCAACCCGACGACACCTGCGTGATCATCTACACCTCAGGCACCACAGGATTTCCCAAAGGCGTCATGCACAGCCAGCGCAGTTTCTTGCTGGGCGGCGAAGCGTTTGTGGAGCGGGTCTATGTGCAGCCCAGTGACCGCCTGATGATCGTGCTGCCGTTTTTCCACATGAACGCCTTGTTCTATTCGGTGGCGGGCGCCATCGCTGCTGGCGCCAGCGTGGCCATCATGCCGCGCTTCTCAGCCTCGGCCTTTTGGGAACAAGCCAGCAGCGCCCAAGCCACCGTGGTCAACCTGATCGAAGCGGCTTGCAACATCTTGAAAGCCCGACCCAGAAGCGAGTTCCGAGCCGACCACCAGCTGCGCTGTGCCTACGGCGTGCGCCACAGTGCGCAACAAGCATTTCGCGAAGAGTTTCACGTGCCCTACTTTGTCAGCGGCTTTGGCATGACCGAAATCCCGGGGGTCACCTGCAGTCCGTTTGAAGGTCTGCACAAGCCCGGCACCATGGGGCCGGTGGGTCGACACCCTGACCCGACACGGCCCTGGGCCGAATGCCGCGTGGTCGACGACCAAGGCCAGCCTGTGCCACCCCACACCGTGGGAGAACTGATTGTGCGCAC
>CANFJA010000183.1 GCA_947447235.1 Comamonadaceae bacterium | reverse complement strand
TGGCCAACCGTTTGCAATTCATGACACGACGCACGCTGTTGGCGTGTGCAGAGAAAGCCTATGCGATGAGAAAAACTGAAGCCGCCCAAGCCGTGGCCGCCGCCTGTGACGCACTGACGCAGACGAGGGCAGCAGCATGAAGCACGCGATCCGTCACATTCACTTTGTGGGCATTGGTGGCGCTGGCATGAGCGGCATCGCCGAGGTGTTGTTGAACCTGGGCTATGTGGTCTCGGGTTCTGACTTGTCCGACAGCGCAGCCCTCAAGCGTTTGCATGCTTTGGGCATCAGCACCTATGTGGGCCATGCGGCGTCTCATATTGCCGGAGCCGACGCGGTGGTCACCTCCACCGCGGTGCAATCCGACAACCCCGAGGTGGTGGCGGCGCACGCCAAACTCATCCCGGTGGTGCCACGTGCAGTCATGTTGGCCGAGTTGATGCGCTTGAAGCAAGGTGTGGCCATCGCAGGCACCCACGGCAAAACCACCACCACCAGTTTGGTGGCGAGTGTGCTGGCCGAGGCCGGCATGGACCCGACCTTTGTGATTGGGGGGCGCCTCAACAGCGCAGGTGCCAACGCCAAACTGGGCTCGGGTGAACACATCGTGGTCGAGGCCGACGAGTCGGACGCCTCGTTCTTGAACCTGTTGCCGGTGATGGCGGTGGTGACCAACATCGACGCCGACCACATGGACACCTATGGACACGACTTCAACCGATTGAAGGCTGCGTTTGTCGAGTTCTTGCACCGCATGCCGTTTTATGGCGCTGCCGTGTTGTGCACGGATGACGCCGCTGTGCGCAGCATCTTGCCCGAGGTGTCGCGCCCCATCACCAGTTACGGCTTCAACGAACAAGCCCAGGTGCGTGCGGTGAATGTGCAGGCCGACAATGGCCGCATGCGCTTCACGGTGCAGCGGCGCAACGGCGTGACTTTGCCCGATCTGGACATCACCCTCAACCTCGCGGGCGAGCACAACGTGCTCAATGCCTTGGCGGCCATTGCGGTGGCGGTGGAGTTGAACGTGCCCGATGGCGCGGTGGTCAAAGCCCTGGCCGAGTTCAAAGGGGTGGGACGACGCTTCCAGCGCCATGGCGAGGTGGCGGCCAAACACGGCGGCCACTTCACCTTGATCGAAGACTACGGCCACCACCCGGTGGAATTGGCGGCCACCTTGGCGGCAGCACGTGGCGCCTTTCCAGGACGGCGTTTGGTGCTGGCGTTTCAGCCGCACCGCTACACCCGCACCCGCGACTGCTTTGAAGACTTTGTGCAAGTCATGGCGCGTGCCGATGTGCTGTGGCTGTCTGAAATTTACGCCGCGGGCGAAACCCCGATTCCCGCCGCCGATGGCCGGGCCTTGTCACGCGCCATGCGCCTGTCGGGCCATGACGCGCTGATCTTCGTGGATGACATTCAAAAAATGGCCCAAGTCATTGTCGACAACGCCCAACAAGGTGATGTGGTGATGTGCATGGGCGCAGGCTCGATCGGTCAGGTGCCAGCCCAGGTGCTGGCCTTGACCTCACAACCCAATTGATCGCATGAACCGCTTGAATCCAACATTCGATGTGCAAACCGCCAAGGTGGCGGTGTTGATGGGCGGCTTGTCGGCCGAGCGCGAGGTCTCGCTCATGTCAGGCACAGGCGTGCTCAAGGCCCTGCAATCGCAAGGCGTGAATGCCCTGGCCTTTGACCCTGCTGAGCGCAGCTTGGATGCGTTGAAGCGCGAGGGCTTCACCCACTGCTTCATCGCGCTGCATGGCCGCTATGGCGAAGACGGTTCAGTGCAAGGTGCGCTGGAGTTGCTGGGCATTCCCTACACCGGCTCGGGTGTGATGGCGTCGGCCATGGCCATGGACAAGGTGATGACCAAGCGGGTGTGGACTGCGGTGGGTTTGTCCACCCCCGGCTATGTGTGGCTGGATGCCGATGACCAGACCGCTGACAAAGTGGCCGCCATTCCTGGGCAATTGGGTTTGCCGCTGATCGTCAAGCCGCCGCGTGAAGGCTCGTCGATTGGCATGACCAAGGTCACCGATGCCGCGCAAATGGCAGACGCTGCGGCGCTGGCCACGCGCTACGACCCCGACTTGTTGTGTGAAGAATTCATCACTGGTGAAGAGTTGACCTGTCCGGTGTTGGGCAGTGGCTCAGGCGCCTATGCCTTGCCCGTGGTGCGCATTGCTGCGCCCGATGGCGCGTATGACTACAACCACAAGTACTTCACCGACGACGTGAAATACCACTGTCCCAGTGGTTTACCCGCCGACGAAGAACGCGAGGTGCAACGCTTGGTGGTGGCGGCCTACCGCGCTTTAGGTTGCCGTGGCTGGGGTCGGGCTGACATCATGTTGCGCGCCAGTGACCGCAAACCGTATTTGCTGGAAATGAACACCTCGCCCGGCATGACCAGCCACTCGTTGGTGCCGATGTCGGCGCGTGCCGCAGGCATCAGCTACGAAGCCTTGTGCTTGAAGCTGCTGGCCAGCGCCACGCTGGATCACCCGCAAGGCCCCTCACACCCATGAGCAACCGCTACACGCCCCACATGCGCCCGCGCCCCGAGGTTGACACCTCGGTGGTGGTGCCTTTGGATGTGCGCTTGATGCATGTGGCTTCGTCCTTGATGCTGGTGGGTTTGTTGGCAGGTGCCGTGGTGACCAGTCTTTGGGCCTTGACCCGATTGCCCACGTTTGCCTTGGCGGGTATCACGGTGTTGGGCGATGTTGAACACAACAACGCGGTGACCTTGCGCGCCAACGTGGTGACACGGTTGAGTGGCAATTTTTTCACCACCGATTTAGACCGCGTGCAAGCCGCCTTTCAGGCCGTGCCGTGGGTGCGCAGCGCCAGTGTGGCGCGTGAATTTCCGAACCGCTTGCGGGTGACCTTGCAAGAGCACAGCCCCGTGGCGTATTGGGGTGACGACAGGGAGTCGCGCATGGTCAACAGCTATGGCGAAGTGTTCGAAGCCAATGTGGGTGAGGTCGATGACGACAAGATGCCGCGCTTGCGGGGCCCCGACAGCCAGTCGCAGCAAGTGCTGGCGATGTACCGGGCTTTGACGCCGGTATTTGCTGGCTTGAACTTGCCGCTGGAGAGTTTGGAATTGACAGGGCGCGGCAGCTGGCGCGCCCGGGTGGCGCATGGCGCCGTGATTGAGTTGGGCCGTGGCAGCACGGCAGAAGTGATGGTGCGCATGCAACGCTTGGGTCAGACCTTGGTGCAAGCGACGCTGAAGTTGGGACGCAAGGTGGCGGCCATTGAATCGGCCGACTTGCGTTACGACAACGGGTATGCGCTGCGACTGCGCGGAGTGAGCACGACCGACGTGTCCACTGCGCGTTGACGGATGGCGCAAAGGTAGAGAAAGAACGAGGCGGTTATGGCAAGAGATTACAAAGATTTGGTGGTCGGCTTAGACATTGGCACAGCCAAGGTCATGGTGGTCGTGGCCGAGGTCATGCCCGGTGGTGAGCTCAAACTCGCCGGCCTGGGTGTGGCCCCGAGCAATGGCCTCAAGCGGGGTGTGGTGGTCAACATCGACGCCACGGTGCAAAGCATTCAGCAAGCCTTGAAAGAGGCCGAGTTGATGGCCGATTGCAAGATCACGCGGGTCTACACCGGCATCACCGGCAGCCACATCCG
>CANFJA010000182.1 GCA_947447235.1 Comamonadaceae bacterium | reverse complement strand
GGTCTGAGGAATTGACGACGCGGGAGTACCAACGGTATGGTTCATTGACCAGGCCTGTTGGCAATAAAAGGCTGTAGCGATAGAACTGAGCGTAGGTATAAGCGCCGTTGATAGCGTTTTGGGTATATGCCCAAAACGTCGTTCTTCGATAACCAGGAATGATGACTTCTTCTGAGACGGTCAATTGGCTGTCATTGAAAGACAACGCAGGATAAGGCATTGAGGAATAAGGTGGCGTCCATAACCTGCGATTGAAGTTGTATGGATTCGCATAAGTCAAAGAATCACATTTATAAACGCGAATATCCGCAGAATTATAATCGCCTGAGCTACGAATATCATTGTAGGGAGCACCATCGGGTGCACCAAAAATCACCAGATTTCCAGTGTCTTCGGCGTTGAAACTGACTTTAAGCAAAACTCTTTCCTTGCGGTATTTTTTGCCCTTTCTGTATTCTGCTTGCCAATGGCTAAATTTACCTTCAAAGCCTCGGCCGTTGTTGATAGGACGACGGTAATATTGAAGAAAATCAATGCCAACCATGGCGCTGATCATGCCCGAATAAAGAGAATTGAATGGGCCAGGTAGATTGTTGGTTTGAACCAGTTTGAGTATCGTGTCATACTTGTCCGAGTCAATAGAATTGAATGGCACAGGTTCATTGGCTTGTGCGTTGGATGTTTGACTGAATAAGCTGGCGCCTAGGCCCGTGAGAACACCTGGGCTTGCCGCTGCGATGGCAGAAGCAATGATGGACCTTCGTTTGATAGTCATTGGAATACCTCTATTTTAAAAAATTATTAATGTGAATGATTTAAATGGCTTGTCATGTTTATTGCATAGATTCCTTTTTTTGAATATTCAATCCCAAGCGTTTCTCAAGGGCTGAATATTTTTGGGGGTCTATGGAAGTAAGCTTGTCATGCAAGCCCATCATTTTTTTTTGGATATCGAGGTATTCTTTGCTGTAGCTGCCGGCTGCGAAGCTTGGATCTTGGCGGCGCAGCATGAGTTCAGAGTTCCAATACTCAATCAGCGTTTCACCAGCAGAAAAACTTTGATTCTGTAAACCTTGTTCAAGCTGGCTGATGAATTGCGCGTCGTAGCTTGAAAAATCAACGTCCTTGCAGTAGGCGGTGATATGTTGAATATGGGCGTAAGTTGTGCTTTTACACATGCTGCGGGTGTCAATATAGGCACCGCCTTTGGAATAATTCGAAGCCAAATTTTTGAATAAAGGTTGAATAACGCTCAGTGCGGTTGGCTGATGTTTTTCAACACGCTCTGCGGCTTGAACTTCAGGTACTGCAGAATATTGAGGGGCTTCTTCAAGGGCTTCTTCTGATGCCGTGTCAATACTCGTGTCGGCAAACGGTGGCGCTGAATTGAAAGCAGCTATTTCTCCGGTTGGCTTTGGTTTAATTGGCTCAATGTCAAAAAGGGTGAAGATCAATAGGCTCAATAAAATAAGCAATGAAAACAAAGCCCACAAATTTGGGCGGGTGGCATTTTTCAAATCATTGAACATAATTTCTTTTCAGGGTGACAAGATGTCGGTTGCATTGACGCAAAAAACCGTATCAAGACTAAAGCACCACCAAAGTAATGAAATAAATCTTTAATGACTACTAATGTACTCACTAAATAGGGTCGAACATCAGTAATCCCCCTCTTTGGAAAAATTATTTCGAGGCTGATCAGACGACAGCAGGCCTAGGCTGAGCGAGTGCCTGGGTGCTAGCCCGCATGGGGGCTGGGTGTATGGGGGGAGAAAGCGCTCAGTCGCGCGTCACGCGCACCAGTTCCTCGGCGCTGGTGATGCCTGTGCGAACCAGGCGTTCGCCGTCAGCGCGATGTAGGTAATTGAGCGATGAACTGCTTTAAAGCTGCGTCGATGCGTGTTTGCCAACCGTCACCTGAGGCTTTGAAGTGCTCCAGCACATCGTGGGACAGGCGGATATTGATCAGCTCTTTGGGGTGCTTGACGCGGGGTCGGCCTCTGGGCTTGAGCATTTGTGCGGCTGCAACTACGCCAAAAATAATGGGCAATGTTTCTTTGGCAGGCTTGGCCATGCTGACGCGTTGATGCGTCCACTCGGGGTTGACCTCATCGATCAGTTCAGGATCAGGTTTGTTTGGCATATGTGTTGACCTCTCTTGCATTCGCTTTACGCAAACTGATGACATGCATCAAACCGGCTCGCGGTGTGAAAACGACCGCATACAAACGCTCTTCAATATGGCCAAGTGCCAAGTAGCGGTGTTCCCCGTAGTCATGTCGAAGATCTTCTTCGATGATGGCACTTGACCAATCCAATTGCCCCACCAAGGCGAAAGGCAAACCCCGTGTTTGGATGTTGGCTTCGTTCTTGTCTGGATCAAAGCTGATTTGCATGCCTATTTATTGTACCCACAATATATATTTGTATGAGTTGCTCCATACATGCAACGTAAATCCGTCGACTTAAAAGCGCTCAGTCGCGCGTCACGCGCACCAGTTCTTCGGCGCTGGTGATGCCGGCACGCACCAGGCGTTCGCCATCGTCGCGCATCAGCGTCATGCCGGCTCGCAAGGCGGCTTCGCGCAGTTGGGCTTCGCTGCTTTGTTGGTGAATCAAGGCGCGGATGTCGTCGTTGGTGGTCAGCAGCTCAAAGATGCCGGTGCGGCCCTGGTAACCGCTGTGGCCGCAGGCCTCGCAGCCCACCACGGCGTAGCCCATCCCACCCTTGCTGGGCGCGAGCTGGGGCGCGCAGTGGCTGCAGCGCTTGCGCACCAAGCGCTGGGCCAGCACGCCCAGCAGCGAGGAACTGAGCAAAAAGGGCTCGACGCCCATGTCGGTCAAACGGGTCACGGCGCTGGCCGCGTCGTTGGTGTGCAAGGTGGCCAGCACCAAGTGGCCGGTGAGCGAGGCTTGGATGGCGATTTGCGCGGTCTCGTAGTCGCGGATTTCGCCAATCATGATGATGTCGGGGTCTTGCCGCAAGATGGCGCGCAAGGCCTTGGCAAAGTCGAGATCGATTTTGGGGTTGACCTGGGTTTGGCCCACACCGGCGAGTTCGTACTCGATGGGGTCTTCCACCGTCATGATGTTGTTGCGCGTGGCGTCCAGCCCTTGCAGCGCGGCGTACAGCGTGGTAGTTTTGCCCGAGCCCGTGGGGCCAGTGACCAAGATGATGCCGTGGGGTTGCTGCACCAAGTGTTCAAAGCGCTGCAGGGTCTCGCCCTCCATGCCCACCGCTTGCAGCGTGAGGCGGCTCTCGGATTTGTCGAGCAAACGCAGCACTGCACGTTCGCCGTGCGCACTGGGCAAGGTGGACACGCGCACGTCGATGGCGCGCTGCCCCAAGCGCAGCGAGATGCGCCCGTCTTGCGGCAAGCGCTTTTCGGCAATGTCGAGCTCGGCCATGATCTTCAGGCGCGAGATCAGTGCGGCATGCAAGGCACGGTTGGGTTGCACCACTTCGCGCAGCGTGCCATCGACCCGAAAGCGCACACTGCTGTGGCGCTCGTAGGGTTCGATGTGGATGTCGCTGGCGCCGTCGCGCGCGGCCTGGGTGAGCAGGGCATTGAGCATGCGGATGATGGGGGCGTCGTCGGCGGCTTCGAGCAGGTCTTCCACCGCAGGCAGCTCTTGCATCATGCGGCTGAGGTCGGTGTCGCTCTCGACCTCACTCACCACAGCGGCGGCGTTGCTGTCGGCTTGGGCATAGGCTT
>CANFJA010000181.1 GCA_947447235.1 Comamonadaceae bacterium | reverse complement strand
GGCGCTGTGGGGTGTGGGAAACACCTCCAGGTAATACGTGGTGGCGCCGGTGCGTTGGGCTACACCTGGTACCGAGGTGGCTTGCGCTGGGTAGCCCGCGTGACGCGCCGCGTCCACCAGCCAGTCGGCCAGCACACCGCCGCCTTCGCCGCCGAGGGCGCACAACAAAATAGAAATCGCTTGGGTCATGTCAGTCCTTCAAGCCGGTTGCAGCGCGCGCACCAGCCCTGCGCGCAGTGAGGCCAGCAAACGCTCCCACACGCCGGGGTTTTGCACCACCTCGGCACGGTAGAACGACGGGCACAGCGTGGCCGCATGGGCGTTCTCGCCACACAAGCCGCAACCCACGCAGCCGTCGATCACGGTGGCCACCGGGTCCACCTTCAAGGGGTCGGGGTTGTCTTTGAGGGTCAGCGTGGGGCAACCCGACAAACGGATGCAGGCATGGTCGCCGTTGCACACGTCCTCGTCCACGCCGTACTTCACGCGTTGCACGCGCTCGCCTTGTTTCAGCAAACTGGCAATCCAGGGCTTGATGCGGCGTTGCCGCTCCAGCTGGCATTCGCCCTCGGCCACGATCACCTTGAGGCCGTTGAAGTCCGAGGTGAAGGCCTCGACCAAGGTCTCGCGCACCTTGGCCACTTCGTAGGTGTGCACGGTGCGCAGCCATTGCACACCCAGGCCTTGCAGCGTGCGCTCGATGGTTTGGTTGGTGTGGGCCAGGCTTTGCCACTTGTCGGCGGCGGCGAGTTTGGCCGCGTCGTCTGGGGTGGAGATGATATCTTGCGTGCCCGTGGCAGAGGTGTAGCCATTTTTAAAAATCAGCAACACCGCGTCGCCCCCGTTGAACAACGCACTCTGCACGCCAGTCAGCAAACCGTTGTGCCAGAAGCCGCCGTCGCCCATGATCGAGAGCACGCGCCGTTGCATCGATGGCGACACCCCGGCGCGACTGGCCAGGCTCATGCCGTAACCC
Source organism: Comamonadaceae bacterium (assembly GCA_947447235.1). GTDB lineage: Bacteria > Pseudomonadota > Gammaproteobacteria > Burkholderiales > Burkholderiaceae_C > Limnohabitans. The sequence goes on along the minus strand of CANFJA010000181.1, from coordinate 2,745 downwards.
AAAATCGTGTGGCCGGTGGAAAACGGCTCAAACGTGCCCAGCGCGTGGCAGCCAATGTCGGCCGACACATGCACCGCGCCAATGTCTTGTTGCGCCAGTTTGATGGCCGAAAACACCGGACGTTCTGGGCAACCAATGCAAAACCCCGGTGGGCGCGGCGGCAGGGTTTGGCCTTGGGCTTGCAGCGCTTGCGCCACCCCGGCGCGGCGGGCTTGGTTGCCTTGCAGCCACGCCTGAACGCCCGACGTGGCGGTGGCTGTGGCGTGGGTTGCGCCAGACGCAGAGGCTTCGTTGGACGGCACCGTCAAATAACGGTTCACAAACTGCAGCAGCCCTTGCGCCATCACCTCGGCGGTGTACTCGCCGCCTTGGGGCAACACGTCTTTGCCGTGCAAAGGCGTTTGCAGGTCACGGCGGCGCAGCAAGGTGGCCACTTCTTGTTCGATGTATTCGGGCTGACCTTCTTCCATCAGCAACACGCCGCGCTTGCCTTGGCAGAAGTTGGCAATTTGGTCGGGCAGCAAGGGGCAGGTCACGTTGAGCACCAACAGCGGAATGCGGCTGTTGCCAAACGCGTCGGCCAAGTCGAACTGCTGCAAGGCGCGGATCAAGGTGTTGTAGAGACCGCCTTGCACGATGATGCCTAAATCGTGGTGCTCGCCGTCAAAGTGTTCGTTCAGGCCATGCGTTTCGATGTAGGCGCGTGCGGCCGGAATGCGCTCTTGGTGCTTGAGCTTTTCTTGGCCAAAGGTCACCGGTGGATGGGCCAGGCGGCTGTAGTCAAACTTGGCAGGCTCGGCCAACAGGTGCAGCGCCGACTGCGCGGGCGCTTGGTTGTCTTTGGCCACAAAGCTGCCGCGCACATGGCAGGCGCGGATGCGCAACTCCATCAAGGTGGGCATGTTCGACGCTTCGGAGAGCCGAAAGCCGTGCTCCACCATGTCGACCATGCGGCTCAGGTCGGGGCGCGGGTCGAGCAAGACCATGCCGGACTTGAGCGCGTATGCGTGGGTGCGTTCTTGAATCACCGATGCGCCTTCGCCGTAGTCTTCGCCCACCACAATCAGCACGCCGCCTTTGACGCCCGGCGACGACAAGTTGCTCAGCGCATCCGCCGCCACGTTGGTGCCGACGATGGACTTCCAGGTCACCGCCCCGCGCAAGGGGTAGTGAATGGAGGCTCCGAGCATGGCGGCCGCCGAGGCTTCGTTGGCACAGGCCTCCACATGCACGCCAAGCTCTTGCATGTAGTCCTTGGCTTGCACCATCACATCGAGCAAGTGCGACACCGGCGCACCCTGGTAGCCGCCCACATAGGCCACGCCCGATTGCAGCAGCGCTTTGGTGATGGCCAAGATGCCTTCCCCATGAAAGGTCTCGCCCGCGCCCATGCGCAGCATCTCCACCTCTTTGCTGAATGAAACTTCCATGGCTTGTCTCCTGTGGTGTGTGCAGTGTCAGGGCGTGCTGGCTTGGGCCCTGCCGCTGTGAGTCTAGTGGGGGACATGGCCACGGCATTGACCGAGTGATTGCATCCGCCATAAAATGCAATCACTGATGTCAAAAGTTGCTGGGAGCCATCTATGTCATCCATCACCGTTCGTAATTTGCCAGAGGAGACGCACCGCGCCTTGCGTGTGCGAGCAGCAACCGCCGGGCGCAGCACAGAAGCCGAAGTGCGGGCGATCCTGGACAACGCTGTTCGCCCAGGCGGGCGCATCAAACTCGGCTCTTTGCTGGCCGAAATTGGGCAGCAAGCCGGCGGCGTGGACCTTGACATCGTGCGCGACCAGTCGCCCACAGCGCCGTTGAGTTTCGAATGATTCTTCTAGACACAAACGTTGTTTCTGAGCCGCTGAAACTCAGCGGGGATGTGGCGGTCTTGACTTGGATCGATGCGCAAGCGATTGAAACGCTGTATCTCTCAACCATCAGTTTGGCCGAGTTGCGTTTTGGCATGGCCGCGCTGCCAGCTGGCAAGCGCAGAGACATGCTGCACACCAGCCTGGAGCAACGCATCTTGCCTTTGTTCGCCGGACGCATCTTGTCGTTTGACGATGCTGCTTCGCAGGCTTACGCACAGCTACGCGCCAAGGCGCGTGCACAAGGCAAGGCGGTGGCGTCCGCCGATGGCTACATTGCCGCCACGGCGCTGACACATGGCTTGATGGTGGCAACCCGAGACACCGCCCCGTTCGAAGCGGCAGGCGTATCGGTGATCAACCCGTGGCAAGCCAAACGCTGACACCCAACCCGCCTTGTCTATTTCTTCCAAGCGCAGTTCAGTGTCGGGGTTGCGTGCAACATGGCGCTCAGTTGTGCCGTTGCGCCTCTTGCTGCACCCACGTGCGAAAGCGCGTCAGCACCTCGGGTTCTGGGCCTAAATCGGGGGTGATCAGGTAGTAACCGCGTGTGCCGCGCAAGGCCTTGGGGCAGGCCACCACCAATTCGCCACGCGCCAACTCACCTGCAATCAACAGCCGTGGCATCAAGGCCACGCCCAGGTGGTGGGTGGCGGCCACGGCCAGCATCGAGAACAGCTCGTAGCGCGGGCCGCCCAGGGCGTTGGGCGCGCTCACGCCCATGGCGTCAAACCATTGGCGCCAGCCTTCGGGGCGGGTGCTTTGTTGCAGCAGGGGCAGTTGTGCCAAGGCTTTGGGGGTCAAGCTGGTGCGCCCGTCCATCAGCTGGGGGCTGCACACCGGCACCACGTCTTCGTCCAGCAATTTGTCGGCGCGCGTGCCG
>CANFJA010000180.1 GCA_947447235.1 Comamonadaceae bacterium | reverse complement strand
CACGGTGCGCCGAAGTGCGCCTGGCTGGCCGTGTTCAAGGCACTTTCGAACCAAGGGGCCGTCTCCGGCGCATTCCAGCCGTTGGCTGAGCCTTCGGCGTGGAAGGTCACACGCGCTTGGTAGGGCGCGTTGTCTTCCAGCAGCGCTTTGAGTTCTTGCAACGCTTGGGCGGCGTCGACCAGCGGGGGCAGGCGCAGGCTGAGCTTGAAGGCGGTGGACGGGCGCAGCACATTGCCGGCATCTTTGAAGGCGGGCAGGCCCTCGGCGCCGGTCACGCTCAGGGTGGGCACCCAGGTGCGTTGCAACAGCGCTTGCAGCGGGTCTTGGGTCATCGGCAGGGTGACCAGGGTGGCGCCGCCACAGTCATGGTGCGCCCAGGGAAAGCGTTGGTAGAGCTCGTCGCCCAGCAGCGCGGCTGTGGCGCGTGCTTGGGCCAAGCGCTCGGGGGGCACCTCGACATGAAAGCTGGCGGGCAGCAAACGCCCGGTGGCGCTGTCTTCCAAGCGGTCCAGCACCTGGCGCATGATGCGAAAACTCGATGGCACCACGCCCGACGCGTCGCCCGAGTGCACGCCTTCGCTGAGCACTTCCACCTTCAACACGCCACTGGCCATACCGCGCAAACTGGTGGTGAGCCACAGCTGGTCGTAGTTCCCCGCGCCACTGTCGAGGCACATCACCAAACCCACGTGGCCCATCCGCGTGCGCAGTGCGTCCACATAGGGCAGCAAGTCGGCCGAGCCGCTTTCTTCACAGGTTTCAATCAAGCCCACGATGCGTGGGTGAGGGGCGCCTTGCGCCTTGAGCGCTTGGATGGCAGCAATGCTGGCGTAGACCGCATAGCCGTCGTCGGCACCGCCACGACCGTAGAGCTTGCCGTCTTCGTACTTGGGTGTCCAAGGACCCAGGTCTGAGCGCCAGCCGCTGAACTCAGGCTGTTTGTCCAAGTGGCCATACATCAGCACGGTTTCGCTTTGGCTGTGGCTGGCGCGCGTGGCGGCCACTTCAAAGAACAGCACGGGCGTGCGGCCAGGCAAGCGCACGATCTCCAGCGTCAGGCCGGCCACCTGTTGTGCCAGCACCCAGTCTGCGGCACGTTGCACCACGGTGTCGATGTGACCGTGGTGCGCCCAGTCGGCGTCAAACGCGGGTGACTTGGCGGGAATGGCGATGTAGTCGCTGAGCTGTGACACGATGTCGCGGTCCCAGGCTTGGGTGACGGATTGCAAGACCTCTGCGCTGTTCAGCGCGGCGTTGGGAACTCGGGCATTCATACAAACACTCCTCGCGTGACAACACGCATCATCAAACCGGTGTGGTGAACGCGTGCGCGTCACCCCCGCTGAAACTTGAACACCGCCGTGCCTGCTCGCAGGTTGGGCCAGACCGCCACGCGCGCGCCGTCTTGCAGACCAAAGGCGTCCAGCAGGTGCAAGCCGTTTTTGGTGGCCAGCACCTCAAAGTCGGCAAACGTACCCACGCGGATGTTGGGGGTGTTGTACCACTGGTAAGGCAACCGCTTGGTCACGGGCATGCGCCCTTGCAACACGCTCCAGCGGTTGGGCCAGTGCCCGAAATTGGGAAAGGAGACGATGCCGATGCGGCCGACCCGAGCGGTTTCAAGCAACATGGTTTCGGCGTTGCGCAGGTGCTGTAAGGTGTCGATTTGCAGCACCACATCGAACGACTGGTCGCCAAACAAGCTCAGGCCTTGGTCGAGGTTGAGCTGCAACACATTCACGCCGCGTTGCACACAGGCGTGCACATTGGCGTCATTGAGTTCCACGCCATAGCCGCTGCAGCCACGGTGTTGCTGCAAGTGCGCCAGCAAGGCGCCGTCGCCACAGCCCAGGTCGAGCACCCGGCTGCCATGGGGCACCAGTGCAGCAATCGCTTGCAAGGTGCGCAGTTGGGTGTCGTGCGTCATGCGGCACCTCCAGCAAGTGGGGTCTCTTGGGCGATGCGCTCAAAGTAAGAGCGCACCACGTTCATGTAGCGTGCATCGTCCAGCAAAAACGCGTCGTGGCCATGCGGGGCGTCGATTTCGGCGTAGCTCACATCGCGTTGGTTGTCGAGCAGGGCCCGCACCATCTCGCGGCTGCGTGCGCTGGAGAAGCGCCAATCGGTGGTGAAGCTCACCAGCAAAAACTTGGCGCTGGTGCAGGCAAAGGCGGCTGACAAATCACCGCCGTGGCTGCGTGCGGGGTCAAAGTAGTCGAGCGCGCGCGTGATCAGCAAATAGGTGTTGGCGTCAAAGTACTCGCTGAACTTGTCGCCTTGGTAGCGCAGGTAGCTTTCAATTTGAAACTCCACATCTTGCGTGGTGTACAGGTAGTCACGCGCCGCCCCGCCCCAAGGCGGGCGAGCCTCCTCGGACCGCTGCGAACCAGCCGCAGCGGTGAGCGCAGAGGGGCGCAATTCCCGGCCAAACTTTTCGTTCATCACATCGTCGCTCAGGTAGGTGATGTGTCCCACCATGCGTGCGATGCGCAAGCCCCTTTTGGGCACCACACCATGCTGGTAGAAATGCCCGCCATGAAAGTCGGGGTCGGTCACGATGGCGCGGCGTGCCACTTCGTTGAAGGCGATGTTTTCTGCCGTCAAGTTGGGCGCGCTGGCCACCACCACGGCGTGGCGCACACGCTCGGGGTGTTGCAGCGTCCAGCTCAGCGCTTGCATGCCGCCCAAGCTGCCACCCATCACGGCGGCCAGTTGGCTGATGCCCAAAGCATCCAACAGCAAGGCTTGGGCATTGACCCAGTCTTCCACCGTCACCACTGGAAAGTCGGCGCCGTACACCTGTCCGGTGTCGGGGTGGGTGTGCATGGGGCCGGTCGAGCCAAAGCAAGAGCCCAGGTTGTTGACGCCAATCACAAAGAAGCGTTCGGTGTCCACGGGCTTGCCAGGGCCAATCATGTTGTCCCACCAGCCTTCGCTGTGGGCTTGGTTGGCGTACACGCCAGCCACATGGTGCGAGGCATTCAAGGCGTGACACACCAGCACCGCATTGGATTTGTCGGCGTTGAGCGTGCCGTAGGTTTCATAGGCCAGCGTGTAGTCGCGCAAACTGGCGCCGCTTTGCAGGCCCAGAGGCGCGGCAAAGTGCATGCTTTGCGACGTGGCGATGAGGGGAGCGAAGGTCGTGTGGGGCATGGCGTTCAAACGGGTTCAGCCCAACTTTATTCGCCCACAGGACGCAGGTGCTTGCCCACGATGCCCGCCAACTCAAACATGGTGACCTGGTCTTTGCCAAACACCGCCTTGAGTTTGGCGTCGGCGTTGATGGCGCGTTTGTTGGTGGCGTCTTGCATGCCGTTGGCCTTGATGTAGTCCCACAACTTTTTGATCACCTCGGTGCGTGCCACGGCATCGGTGCCAATCACCGCGGCCAGTTCGGCGCTCGGCAAGAAGCCTGCCGTCACCTTGCGCGGGGCTTTGGGCTTGGCCACTTTGTCGGCCTTGGCTGCCTTGGCCCCTTTGGTGGTTTTGGCCGGCGCTTTTTTACCAGCGGCCTTGATCAAGGCGTTGGTGGTGGGCGTTTTGCCAGCGCGTGCGGGGTATTTGCTGGTGCGTGGTTCGAAGGCAAAGTTCACCTTGCCGGCTTCGGGGTCCCATTGCAAAAAGGCCTTGAAGGCGCGGCGTGTGCGCATCGAGACAAACTTGTCGAGCAAGTCGGTTTTGCCCTCAGCCAGCAGCTTGGTCATTTGTTCGCGTGCCACCGGT
>CANFJA010000179.1 GCA_947447235.1 Comamonadaceae bacterium | reverse complement strand
TCGTGGACAGCTGGTTTGACACCTATGTCGGTGTCGTCATGCTGGTGCGCGTGGTCGATGGCCGCTTGGGCAAGGGTGAGCGCTTCAAGATGATGGCCACCAACGCCGTCTACAACGCCGACAACCTGGGCGTGTTCACGCCAGCCAATGAGACGCGTGAGTCGCTCGAAGCGGGCCAGGTGGGCTACATCATCGCGGGCATCAAAGAGCTGCAGGCCGCCAAGGTGGGCGACACCATCACATTAGAAAAGAAACTGCCCAACAACTTAGGCCCTGCCGAGCAAGCCTTGCCGGGTTTCAAAGAAATTCAGCCGCAAGTGTTTGCGGGCCTTTACCCGACCGAAGCCAACCAATACGACGCCCTGCGCGACGCGTTGGAAAAGCTCAAGCTCAACGACTCTTCTTTGCACTACGAACCTGAGGTGTCTCAAGCGCTGGGTTTTGGTTTTCGTTGTGGCTTTTTGGGACTGTTGCACATGGAGATCGTGCAAGAACGGCTCGAGCGCGAGTTCGACCAAGACCTCATCACCACCGCCCCCAGCGTGGTCTACCAAGTGGTCAAGCCCGATGGCGAAGTCGTGTTGGTGGAAAACCCTGCCAAGATGCCCGACCAAGGCAAGATGCAAGAAATTCGGGAACCCATCGTCACCGTGCATCTTTATATGCCCCAGGACTATGTGGGTGCCGTCATGACGCTGGCCAATCAAAAGCGCGGTGTGCAGCTCAACATGGCCTACCACGGCCGCCAAGTCATGCTCACCTATGACATGCCCTTGGGTGAAATCGTGCTGGACTTCTTTGACAAGCTCAAATCGGTCAGCCGTGGCTATGCGTCGATGGACTATGAGTTCAAAGAGTTTCGTACCTCTGACGTGGTCAAGGTCGACATCTTGCTCAACGGCGAAAAAGTCGACGCGCTGTCCATCATCGTGCACCGCACCCAGGCCCAATACCGTGGACGTGCCGTGGTGGGCAAGATGCGCGAGATCATCAGCCGTCAAATGTTTGACGTGGCCATCCAAGCGGCCATTGGCGCCAACATCATTGCACGCGAAACCATCAAGGCTTTGCGTAAGAACGTGCTGGCAAAATGCTACGGTGGTGACATCAGTCGCAAGCGCAAGCTCTTAGAGAAACAAAAAGCAGGTAAAAAACGCATGAAACAAATTGGTTCTGTCGAAGTACCCCAAGAAGCGTTCTTGGCCATCTTGCAAGTGGAGGACTGATGGCAACTTTGACTGCTTTTGTTTTGGCTGCTTTTGTCAGCTACGCTGGGTCGTGGTACCTTGGGTTGATAGACGGCAACTTCGCGCTCTTGATGTTCACGGCCACCGTGGTCACGGGGATTTATTGGTTGGCCGAACACTTTTACTTTTTGCCTCAGCGCGAAGCTGCCGCTGCCAACTTAGAACAAGAGGCTGGCAAGCGGCGTGCCGAACTCACCAAGTTGGGCATTGCCCAAACCGATGTGGATGTGACCGAAGCCAAAGTCCGTTTGATCATGCAGCCTTGGTGGCTCGATTGGACGGCGGGGCTGTTTCCTGTGATCGCCGTGGTCTTTGTCTTGCGTTCGTTCTTGTTCGAACCGTTCAAAATTCCTTCCGGCTCCATGATTCCTACCCTGTGGGTGGGCGATCTGATCTTGGTCAACAAATTTCACTACGGTGTGCGCTTGCCTGTGTTGAATCTCAAAGTCACAGACGGCAATCCGGTTCAGCGCGGCGATGTGATGGTGTTTCGCTACCCCCCCAAGCCCAGCCTCGACTACATCAAGCGTGTGGTGGGCGTGCCCGGTGACGAAGTGGCTTATTTGAACAAGCAACTCACCATCAATGGTCAACCGGTGTCCAAAGATCCCCGTGCCGACTTCTTTGAAGAAGACAGCATGCGCTACATCAAGCAGTTCGAAGAAAAGCTGCCGATCGGCTCCAAAGCCTCAGAAATGACGGGCTTGAGAACCCACAACCTGCTCAACGATGCGGACCGCCCAGCCTTTGTGCCAGGTGCCGATGAGTTTGTGTTCAAAGAAAACTGCCAATACACCGCCGAAGGCGTGACCTGCAAAGTGCCTGAGGGCCACTACTTCATGATGGGTGACAACCGCGACAACTCGCTGGACTCGCGTTACTGGGGCTTTGTGCCAGATAAAAACATCGTGGGTAAAGCCTTTTTTGTGTGGATGAATTTCGGCAATCTCAAGCGCATTGGCGCTTTTGAGTGACCTCAAGCACGTCCATGGCCCAAGCCTCGTTGAACCAACAACAAATTCTTGAAACTCTGCAACAACGCTTGCAGCACAGCTTTCGCAATCCCGCACTGTTGGTGCAGGCGCTGACACATCGCAGCTTCAGCGCAGACCACAACGAGCGCCTTGAATTTTTGGGCGACTCGGTGCTCAACCTGGGCGTGGCGCATATGCTGTACCAGCGCTTGAACACCCTGCCCGAGGGCGACCTCTCGCGTGTACGCGCCAACCTGGTCAAGCAAGACACCTTGCACCACTTGGCTGTGGAGTTGGGCTTGTCTGGCATCTTGCGCTTGGGCGAGGGCGAGATGCGCTCTGGCGGTCAAAAACGTGCGTCCATCTTGGCCGATGCACTCGAAGCGGTGCTGGGCGCCGTCTACCTCGACGGGGGCTATGACGCTGCCCACGCCTTGGTGCAGCGTATCTTCTCCGCGGTTGAAATCAACCCTGAGATGCAAGCCGTTGGCAAAGACCCCAAAACCGAATTGCAAGAATGGTTGCAAGCGCGCAAGCTCAAGCTGCCCATCTACCGTGTGGTCGGCACCTTGGGGGCCGCGCACCGTCAGACCTTCGACGTCGAGTGCGAAATCCCCGAACTGGCCCGCTGCGAGCGTGGCATTGGCGCATCGCGCCGTGCAGGAGAGCAGGCCGCCGCAGCAGCCATGCTTGATGTTTTAAAGGAGTCAACATGACTTCAGCCCAAGCTCCCCAAGACGACACCGCAGGCCAAAGCCTGCAAGACATTGACGCCATGCTGGCCGCCAGCAAAGGCCACCGCGTGGTGGCCAGTCCAGTGGCCGTGCCACCGGCGGAGCAGCGTTGTGGTTTGATTGCCATTGTGGGCAAACCCAACGTTGGCAAGTCCACCTTGCTCAACGCCTTGGTGGGCCAAAAAATCAGCATCACTTCGCGCAAGGCGCAAACCACGCGCCATCGCATCACGGGTATGCGCACCGAAGGTGCCGCGCAGTTTGTGTTTGTCGATACCCCGGGTTTTCAAACCATCCATGGCAATGCATTGAACAAGTCGCTGAACAAAACCGTGCAGGGCGCGGTGGGTGATGTGGACCTGGTCTTGTTGGTGGTGGAGGCGGGCAGCTTCACGCCGGCCGACGCCCGTGTGCTGGCCTTGCTCGCACCTGGCATCCCCACGCTCTTGGTGGCCAACAAGCTCGACTCGGTCAAGAGCCGTGCCGGTGTAGCGCCCTGGTTGCAAGAGATGCAAACCCGCCACCCCTTTGCCGAGTTTGTGCCCATGTCGGCCAAGAACGCCAAAGACGTGGAGCGTCTGATGGGCATTTGCGAAAAATACCTGCCCCAACAAGGCTGGATGTACGCCGCCGACGAGCTGACCGACCGCAGCGAGAAATTCATGGCCGCCGAGATGGTGCGCGAAAAACTGTTTCGCCTGACCGGCGACGAATTGCCCTACACCTCGACCGTGATCATCGACAAATTTGAAGAAGAGCCCGGAAAAACCAAGG
>CANFJA010000178.1 GCA_947447235.1 Comamonadaceae bacterium | reverse complement strand
CCGCACGCGTGGCACAACCGGGCAGGCCATTCGCCCTTGGCACTTGGGCGGCGTGTTGGGGCTGCTCAGCCTGTTGGGTTTGATCGCAGGCAGCGCGGTGGGCAGCGAAGGTTTGACGCCCCTGTGGGCGCTGTGGCAAGACCCCTTGTCATGGCAGATCGTGTGGGACATTCGCTTGCCGCGCTCTGTCGGCGCTTGGGTGGGCGGGGCCTTGCTGGGGCTGGCCGGGGCGCTGGCGCAGGGTTTGTTTCGCAACCCCTTGGCCGATCCGTATTTGTTGGGCAGCGCCTCCGGTGCGTCGCTGGGTGTGGCGCTGGGTTTGGTCTTGTTGGGGCAACACGTGGCAGCGGGTGTGTGGCTGCACTTGGGCCTGACCGGCATGGCGTTTGTGGGGGCCGTGTTGGCGGTGGTGCTCACGCTGGTGTTGGCGCGAGGTGTGCAGCACAGCTTGCGCTTGTTGTTGGCCGGTGTGATTGTGGGCGTGGTGCTGGGGGCCGTGTCGTCCCTCATCACCTTGCTGCGCCCCGAGGTGTTGCAGGGCATGCAAGGTTTTGTGCTGGGCTCGACCGCGTTTGTCAGCTGGCCTGCGTGTGTGTTGATGTTGGCCATGTTGCTGTTGTGCGCTGTGTTGGCTGCATGGCTGAGCCCGCTGTTGGATGCGCTGAGTTTGGGCGAGTCCACGGCCTTGAGTTTGGGGCTGCCTCTGGGGCCCATGCGTGGGGTGCTGGTGGGCGTGCTCTCGTTGGCCACGGCCACCGCGGTGGCACAACTGGGCTTGATTGCCTTTGTGGGCTTGGCCGCGCCACATGTGGTGCGCGCCATCACCCACAGCGCCCAGCGTTGGGCTGGGGTGTTGTCGGCGGGCATGGGGGGCGTGTTGCTGTTGTGGGCCGACGTGCTGGCGCGTGCCGTGCTGGCCCCGCAAGAGCTGCCGGTGGGTTTGCTGACCGCTGTGTTGGGCGGTGTGTATTTGTTGTGGTTGATGCACCGCAGCCAAGGTCAAGGGCATGAACACGGGCATGGGGGCAGGCCATGAACACATCGTCCCGCATCGCTTTGCGCGCCCACGATCTGCATCTGTCCTTGGGACACCGCTTGGTCTTGCAAGGTGTGAATGCCACCTTCTGCGCAGGGCGCTGGACCAGCATCGTGGGGCCCAATGGGGCAGGCAAGTCGAGCTTGCTCAAGGCGTTGGCAGGCTTGTTGCCTACTGAGAGAGGCCAGGTGTTTTGGTTTGACCAGCCGGTGCAGGCCATTCACCGCCGTGCGCGTGCGCGGCAACTGGCCTGGCTGGGCCAAAGCGAAGCAGCCTCCGACGATGTGCGTGTCTGGGACGTGGTGATGCTGGGACGCTTGCCGCACCAAGACTGGCTGGCTGGCCCCAGTGCACAAGACCATGCCGAGGTGACGCGCGCGCTGCACGCCACCCAGGCCTGGGACTGGCGTGAGCGCCGCTTGGGGGCGCTGTCTGGCGGCGAACGTCAACGTGTGCTGTTGGCGCGTGCGCTGGCGGTGCAAGCGCAGGTCTTGCTCATGGACGAGCCCTTGGTCAACCTCGATCCGCCGTACCAGGTGGACTGGTTGCAGCAGATGCGTGCCTTGGTGGCCGAGGGCAAAACCGTGGTCAGCGTGCTGCACGAAATTGGCATGGCTTTGAATGCCGATGCGCTGGTGCTCATGCAAGCCGGCCAGGTGGTGTTTCAGGGCGCGTGCGCAAACACGGAAACGCACCGGGCGGTGGAGGCGGTGTTTGAACAGCGCATCGCCATCCATGCGGTGGGCCAGCAGTGGGTGGTGGTGCCCAACGCCCAGTAGAGTGCTCGCCTAGCGGTGTGCCACTGGCGACTGAGTGGGTTGGCAGCATTCGGCAAAATGCGTCCATGAACACCCAACGCCGCCCCTTTCTTCGTGCCGCCGTTTGGCTGGCGCTTGCCACCACGGGCTGGTGCGCACAAACTGCCATGGCGCAAAGCAATTACCCCAGCAAACCCATCGTGATGGTGGTGCCGCAAACCGCAGGTGGCACCAACGACATCGTGGGGCGTGTGGTCAGCCAAAAACTCTCCGAGGTGCTGGGCGCGCCTGTGGCGGTTGAAAACCGTCCCGGTGCCGGCGGCAACATCGGCACGCAGCACGCCGCCAAGGCACCCAAAGACGGTTACACCTTGCTGATGACCATCAGCAGCAGCCAAGCCATCAACCCCGCGCTGTACAAGAACCCGGGCTTTGACCCGGTGAAAGACTTCAAGCCCATCAGCCTCATCGGTGCCGTGCCCAATGTGCTGTTGGCGCACCCGGGCTTTGCGCCCAACTCGGTGAAGGAACTCATTGCCGCAGCCAAAGCCAAACCCGGTTTTTACCAATACGCTTCGGCGGGCAATGGCACGCTCAATCACCTGCTGGGTGAAATGCTCAACAGCATGGCCGGTGTCGACTTGCAGCATGTGCCCTACAAGGGCGTTGCGCCGGCCTTGAACGATGTGCTGGGCGGGCAACTGCCTTTGGTGTTTGCCAGCTTGCCCGCGTCGCTGTCGCACATCAAGGCTGGCAAGCTCAAAGCTTTGGCGGTCAGCAGTTCACGCCGCTCCCCCGCCTTGCCTGAGGTGCCCGCGTTGTCAGAGGTGGTGCCGGGTTACAGCGGCACCTTGTGGATTGGCTTGTTTGCCCCCGCCGGTGTGCCGCCTGAGGTGTTGGCCAAGTTGCAAGACGCCATGACCAAAGCGCTGGCCGCCAGAGACCTGCGCGACAAACTGGAACTGCAAGGTGTAGAGCTGGCCGCACCCACCACGCCCGAGCAATTTGCCGCCTTGCTCAACGAAGACATGGTGCGTTGGGCTCAGATTGTCAAAAGCTCCGGCGCTTCGGTGGACTGAAGCCACCTCACACCCCGCCCAAACACCCCTCGCGACGACTGCTCTGATGACCTCCACCACCGCTCACGCGCCACACAAACCCCGCCCGCTCGACCACATCACCGTGGTGTCCTTGGAGCACGCCATTGCGGCGCCGTTTTGTACGCGCCAATTGGCCGACTTGGGTGCTCGCGTCATCAAGGTGGAACGTCCCGGTGTGGGCGACTTTGCCCGTGCGTATGACCAACGGGCTCATGGCCAGTCGTCGCACTTTGTGTGGGTCAACCGCTCCAAAGAAAGCTTGGCGCTGGACCTCAAAGACCCGCAACACTTGCTCGTGCTCAAGGCCTTGCTGGCCAAAGCCGATGTGTTGGTGCAAAACCTCGCCCCCGGTGCGACTGCCCGCATGGGCCTGGATGCGGCCACGCTGATGGCGGCTCAGCCACGCTTGATCGTGTGCGACATCTCGGGCTATGGCAACGACGGCCCTTACCGCGACAAGAAGGCGTATGACTTGCTGATCCAAAGCGAAGCCGGTTATCTGTCGGTCACCGGCACGGCCGATCAGCCCAGCAAAAGTGGCAACTCGATTGCCGACATTGCAGCGGGCATGTACGCCTACACCCACATCTTGTCGGCGCTGTTGCTGCGCGACAAGACCGGGCAGGGCTCGCACATCGATGTCTCCATGCTCGAAGCCTTGAGCGAGTGGATGGGTTTTCCCATGTACTACGCCATGGACGGTGCCTCCCCCCCACCCCGCACGGGTGCTGCGCACGCCACCATTTACCCTTACGGGCCTTTCCAAGCGGGCGATGGTGGCACGGTGATGCTCGGCCTGCAAAACGAACGCGAATGGGTGCAGTTTTGCCAACACGT
>CANFJA010000177.1 GCA_947447235.1 Comamonadaceae bacterium | reverse complement strand
GGGCTCAGTTGAAAGACGACGAAGTTACCACCAACAAGGCCACTACCACTGCAGTTACGGCACGTTACAACTTGTCTAAGCGCACCCAAATTTATGGTGGCTACGGTTCTAACAAGAACGAAGGCTTGTCACGTGTTACTCCAGTCTACGGTGGTACAGGCGCACCAGCAACTGACGCAACGTACAACGGTCAAACTGTGAGTGCATTGTTGTTTGGTCTGCGTCACCAGTTCTAATCCCCACGCTGACGCAAGTCAGCTAAGGATTTGAAAAGTTAAAAACTCCGTCACTCGCAAGAGTGACGGAGTTTTTCACGTTAGGTCAAGAATAAGTGTGAAGCCCACCGATACGCCGGATTCTGTGCAGGGTGGTTGCCCACCCCGTGACCGTCATTAATCTGGGCCGAGGGTCGCCCACTCGGCTCGGTGCTACCTACCCGCCAACTCAGCGGACCGCCTCAACGTTGGCCTACTTGGTATTGCTGCGCGCAGAGATTGCCCGTTTCACCCGCACTCAAGCGGCTCGTCTCTGTTGCTCTGATCCTCACCTCACGGTGGAGAGGTGTTACCTCCTGCGCTGTCCTATGCAGTCCGGACGTTCCTCCAGTGCGGCATTTCTGCCCAACGCTTGCGCGTTGACCTTGCGGCTTGCACCGGCGACGGCCTGGTGAGCTTCACGCCACGATTATCGCCAATGCAGCAATCACCGTAAGTGAACGCTGAACTCGACCCGTTCATTCATCGAATCGGGACACTGTTGGCAACTGTCGGTTGAAGAAAGAAGGTAAAGTTGAGCCACAAAGCCCCACGTATTTGGTGGTCACCCGTTGTGCATTTTGGTGTGCACATCGTGGTTGGTTCGCTGATCTTTGTTTTGATCTCGTTGCCTGCTTTCGGGCTGGGCGTTTTGGTTCAATACTTGGCCGTGAATGGAACCGCGCCTTATGTGGTGCAGGTGCTGACGCTTTTGGAGTACGCCATTGTGACGATTGATGACATGGCTTTTTTGGCTTACTTGGTCATCACAGGCATCAACGCTGTGAGGGAGATGACAGAATGAACAAGCTGCTTTTTGAAATGCAAGTTGCTGCAAAGCAAGCGCCGCGAATTTATTTCGCGCCTTTTGTGGGTGCGGTCATGGCCATGAAAAAGGAAATTCAGGCACTTCGTCGCCCAACCCGCCCAGCGCCTCACAAAGAAGCCAATCCCAAAATTTCAACCTGACTTTTTTCTAACGCCCCCCTTCGCGACTGAAGGGGCCACCTAGTGCATGCTTTGCCCGATCACCACGGGCCCCACGCTTGTGATTCGACTCTCTGAACTCAAATTCCCTCTGGCTGATTTGCCGCTGCCCCAGCGCCGAGCCGCCGACGCCCCCGCAGAAACCGAGGCAGACCGCCATGCGGTGCCCCACCCCGTGGACACCTTGCGCCAGATGGCGGCTCAGGCCTTGGGGCTCACATCGTCAGACATTGCCACTTTGGACGTGTTCAAACGCAGCTTTGATGCGCGCAAAAAATTGCTGGTGGTCTACATCGTCGACGTCACACTGACCGATCCCACGCAAGAGGCCACGCTGCTGGCCCAACACGCGCAGCACCCCCACATCCACCCCACACCGGCCATGGATTGGCAGCCCCCTGCCCACGCCCCTGGCGACTGGGGCCACACCGAGGGCGAACGCCCGGTGGTGGTGGGCTTTGGGCCTTGTGGCATTTTTGCGGCCTTGGTGTTGGCGCAAATGGGGTTCAAGCCCATCGTGATCGAGCGCGGCACCTCGGTGCGTCAACGCACCCAAGACACCTGGGGTTTGTGGCGCAAGCATGTGCTCAAGGCCGAGAGCAATGTGCAGTTTGGCGAGGGGGGTGCTGGCACCTTCTCAGACGGCAAGCTGTACAGCCAAATCAAAGACCCGCGTCACCTGGGCCGCAAGGTGATGCAAGAGCTGGTGCGTTTTGGCGCACCCGAAGAAATTTTGTGGGCTGCGCATCCGCACGTGGGCACCTTCAAATTGGTGAAGGTGGTGGAAGGTCTGCGCGAAGAAATCATTCGCTTGGGCGGCGAGGTGCGCTTTGAACAGCGTGTGGTGGACCTGTTGTACGAGGACGCACCGTCTGCCCCGCACATGGCCACAGCAACCAGCCAACGCCAAGTGCGCGGCTTGCGGGTGTTCGACTTGGCCAGTGGCGAGACCCACACGTTGCCTGCGCACCATGTGGTGATCGCCTTGGGCCACAGCGCACGCGACACCTTCACCATGTTGCACCGCCATGCGGTGTCGATGGAAGCCAAACCGTTTTCTGTGGGTGTGCGCATTGAACACCCACAAAGCGTGATCGACCGCGCGCGCTGGGGCCAACACGCAGGCCACCCGCTGTTGGGCGCAGCCGACTACAAGTTGGTGCACCACGCCGCCAATGGCCGTGCGGTGTACAGCTTTTGCATGTGCCCGGGTGGCACCGTGGTGGCCGCCACCAGCGAGCCGCACCGCGTGGTGACCAACGGCATGAGCCAGTACTCGCGCAACGAACGCAATGCCAACGCGGGCATCGTGGTGGGCATTGACCCACGCGACTACCCCACCGACCCGGCGGCCTTTGAAGCCGCCTTGGACGAAGACATGGGCCACCACATTCCGCACAGCGTGCGCCACGACACCCGCGATGCACCGGGCGGTTTTCACCCGCTGGCTGGCATGGTGTTGCAGCGCCAGCTCGAATCACACGCCTACACCTTGGGTGGCAGCACCTACGAAGCACCCGCGCAGTTGGTGGGCGACTTTGTGGCGGGCCGCGCCTCCACCGCTTTGGGCACGGTCGAGCCGTCGTACAAGCCCGGCGTCAAGATGGTGAGCTTGGACAGTGCCTTGCCACCCTACGCCATCGCTGCCATGCGCGAGGCCTTGCCGGTGTTTGGCCAAAAGATCAAAGGCTTTGACATGCGCGACGCGTTGTTGACGGGGGTTGAAACACGTACCTCGTCGCCCCTGCGCATGGCCCGCGACGACCACGCGCTGCAAAGCCCCAACATGGCGGGGCTCTACCCCGCTGGCGAAGGCGCGGGCTATGCGGGTGGCATTTTGTCGGCGGCGGTGGACGGCATCAAAGTGGGCGAGGCCCTGGCGCGCCAGCTGATGGCACCACGGACAAGCGCACGCATGCAGCACTGAGACAATCGACGCATCACGCCCCTATTCCCACAGACACACGACCAGGAGATCTCTATGAAAGCCAACACCGTTCTCGACACCATCGGCCACACGCCCCACATCCGCATGCAGCGCTTGTTTGGCAACAGCCATCAGGTTTGGATCAAGTCCGAGCGCACCAACCCCGGTGGCTCCATCAAAGACCGCATCGCTTTGGCGATGGTGGAGGACGCAGAAAAGTCGGGCGCTTTGAAGCCCGGCGGCACCATCATCGAACCCACCTCCGGCAACACCGGTGTGGGCTTGGCCATGGTGGCTGCGGTCAAGGGCTACAAGCTGGTGCTGGTGATGCCCGACAGCATGTCGATTGAGCGGCGTCGCCTGATGCTGGCTTACGGCGCCAGCTTCGATTTGACGCCCCGCGAAAAAGGCATGAAAGGTGCCATCGCCCGCGCCCAAGAGTTGGCCGCGGCCACGCCCGGCGCGTGGATCCCTCAGCAGTTTGAAAACCCCGCCAACATTGAGGTGCACGTGCGCACCACGGCGCAAGAAATCTTGGCAGACTTTTCACACCTCGATGCCATCATCACGGGCGTGGG
>CANFJA010000176.1 GCA_947447235.1 Comamonadaceae bacterium | reverse complement strand
TGGTGACTTTTTGGGATTGAGCCAATAAATCTTCAAATCCTTTCTCTTGCTGGGTGATCGGCATTTGATATTTTATTTTTTCCCAACTCTTTTGAAGTTGAAATACATCCTCATCCATACCAGCACAAGCATTTCCTACAAATGAAACACTGATCAGCATTAGGCCTATGAAACTGCTTTTATTGATATTCATATTGATCTCCTCGGTTTATTTAGATAAATATTTTTTAATAATGGGTAGTTGTTTGATGATGGATTTCTCAGGGATTTCTGGAAATAATTTATTCATGAATACAAAGAATGACTCCTTAAATCCAAGCTTCTTCTCTCCAGATGACTTCCCTAAAAATTTCATAAATGCTTGTGCAACGACTTCAGGAGCATCCATTGCATTGCCGAGTTCCTTGTTCATAAGCACGATGTTGTCATGATTGAATTTTGTTTGTGTCGCTCGGGGTGCAAAATAGCGAATGCTTACTTTCGTATCGCCAAGCTCTCTCTTTAATGCTTGTGTGAAGCCTCTTAATCCAAATTTACTGACACAATAAGCTGTGAATCCTGGATAGCCGATATATCCAAAGATCGAACCAGTGTTAATGACTTGGGCCCTGGGTTCCTTTTTTAGCAAAGGGATCAATGCATGGGTCAGTAGCATCGGTGCCAGTAAATTCACTTCAACGATCCGTTGAATGATTGCTTCGCCTTGGTTCTCATATAAGTCGAAGTCATTAATGCCTGCGTTGTTAATGAGTAAGTTTACCCCGCCCAGCGATTCACATAAGGCTTTTACCTTTTGTCTGACACTTTGCTCATTAATATTGCCGCCGACAACATGCGCGTTTTTTAACTTGAGTGTTGTTTTGAGGGCATTTAATTCTGCTTCAAAAAGCCCGACTAAGACAATGTGTGACGCCTTGGGTGCAAGCAGCTTCACAATCTCCTGGCCGATGCCACCCGTCGCGCCGGTAATCACGACCTTAAATTTTGTATCTGACATTGGATGGCCCTTTAGCAATTGAAGTTTGGGAGGCTTTTAAAGATCGCCCCGTAGAGTGCATAAAACCGTTTCGCACAATAAATGACACATGCCTTGTCAGCTTCATCCGTTAATTGATTCATGATGCTTTCAAAGAATTTCACATGCTCTAAGTCAAGACTGCCATGCGAGGTTAGATAAGTAAAAGCATTCGCCGGAAGACCGAGTGACTCCTTGATCACGCTCGCTGCATTGGTTGCAAGCGCGGTGCTTGTTCCCTCTAGTACGTAGACCATGCCAAAAAAGCCAACAGGATTTAATCTGTCTATCTGGTGATAGGCGTAAGCCACCATCGACTCTGTCGTCAAATCAGGCGCCGCGTTTCGGACTTCCTCTGGGTATCCACCGCAAGCCTTGATATCGGACAGAATCCATTCTTCGTGCCCAATTTCCTCTTCAATGTATTCTGCCAATGCCTTTCTGAGCCATTCATGCTGATGACCGAGCCTGCTTCCGCAGGCCATGAGTAATGGTACGGTATGCTTAACGTGATGGAAGGCCTGTGAGAGGAACGCGATGTATTGTTCGCGATTAATTTGGCCTTGGAGGGCACGTTGAATGATGGGCAGAGAAAATAATGCCTGACGCTCTTGCTCAGTTTCTTGTTGCAGCCTATCAAAAAATGCAATGCTCATTTAGCTTCCTTGGACTTCGTAAAGGGATTCAATTTCATTTTGGTACTGACTCAAGATAGCTTCTCGCTTGATTCTTCCATTCGGTGTGGCCATATTGTTTGACGGGCTGAATGCTTCATCCACTCTGACCCAGCCTTGAATGGAGGCGTAGTCTGGTAGCTTTAAATTCACTTCGGAAATTAAGGCGTCAATCTGTGCGTTAGAGATCAGTTCAGATATCGGCACAATCAGTGCGGAGAGGGATGGCTTACCGTCCCCAACCACCATCACTTGTTTAATGAGGCCAGTTTCCATCAGTAATGTTTCAGGCCATTCCGGTGATACATTCCGACCGAAGCCTGTGACTAAAATATTCTTTTTTCTGCCATCGATGTAAAGATAGCCATCTTCATCTAGATGACCAATATCACCGGTATCTAGCCATTCACTTGCTTGAATCGCTTGCCCGAAATAATGGACAGGAGATTGGCCGCTCACTTGAATTTCACCATCATCAGCAATCCTTACTTGTCGATTGGCGAGCGGCCTCCCAACACTGCCCAATTTTCGGCTTTCTGGGAGGTTCAGTGCAACCACTGAGCTACATTCCGATAGGCCATAACCTTCGAATACAGGTAGGCCTAGTTCGAGTGCTTTGGTGATCAAGGATGTTGGGGTCTTGGCACCCCCCACCGCAACAAATTTGAGCGAGGCAATTCGGGGGTCGTTTTGATGAAGCACGGATGTGATGGCCTGCAACATTTGCGGCAATAAGATGATGCTCTCTGCTTGGTATTCCTCAATCGCAGATAAACATTGATTTGGATTAAATTGGCTTGAGCCTTCGAACCCCACTTGATGCATCGGCAGGCAGATGTTTTCAGCGTCACTTAAGAGTGATGCGTAAACGCCCGCAAGATTTTCTAAAAGCACAGCAAACGGTAATAGGTTAAGGTGCTTCTTGATCTTGAGCGGGGCTAAGGCGTTTGATAGCGTCTCTGCGACTTGCCACTGCGCAATCGATGATAAGCATACGCCCTTAGGGTTTGATGTGGTGCCGGAGGTGAAGGTCACCTTATCAACGCCTTGGTATGCCGCTTCAATGCTGTGGTCATAGTGTGCCGCATGAAACAAATGCAAATGCCCAAAGCTGTGGCCACTAAATGTAAAGCCGATATGTTCAGCAAAGATGCTGTTGCTGGTTAAGAGCGAGCCAAGTCCTGAAGTCTTAATGGTATGCACCATCTGTTCAGGCGTGAAAAATAATGGAATAGGTACGATAGGGGCAACGCTTTGTGCGGCTAAGTCGGCAGCAATCCATTCGGGGGAGTTGTCTGCAAGGAGGCCAATCGCTGAGTGCTGGCGTTGCCTATCCTCTAAAACGTTAGCAATGGCGGCGATCTGAGCTTCTAGGTCAGTCCTTGTCCACAACATGTCATGAGAGCGAATGAGCGTCATATGACCAATGTCTAATGCGTACGAGGGGGAGGGACTTCAATAAACATCACCTGAGGTTTTTAGTCGTAATAGCTCCCCCAGTTCGCGCCTTTATTGGGCAGTAGGCCAGGATCTGCCTCAATTAATGCAATAGGAGTGAGTTGTAGCCTTTGAAAGGCGTTAACAACTAAGTTGTTGGCGGTAAACACCACCCATCTGGCGCCTTGGCCGTAAAGATCGGCGGCCATTTTTTGAATGAGCCTGCGCGTTGCCCCCGGGTGGATCGCAGCAAGGTTACCCAGTTCAAAGATATCATTTCGGTTCACGGGTGAGTGAATGTGTTTTGAGATTGCTTCTTCTATTGGATGCGCTAAGTACTGCTCAAGAAATGCGGGATGATTTTTAAGCTGCGTAATACCGAATGCCGCAATGAAATGGTCTGCATGGTCTTCGCAGCCAACCAGTAAGTCGCAGAAATAATTCACGTTAGCGTGATAGGCTTCATAGAAATTCTCCGCAATGAAATCCTGTATCCCTTGTCTTGCGGGATTGTTGGCTTCAGCCCAAGTGACTGAACAATGCATGGTAGACATTTTTCTGAGCTCCTCACGATTGAATTTTCTAAAGGGCAAAATAACTTCCTATCGACATCTAAGTTGGGAGCATGTTCACACAAAATTACTTT
>CANFJA010000175.1 GCA_947447235.1 Comamonadaceae bacterium | reverse complement strand
TTCATGGCCAGGCGGGGGTCTGTGCTTACGGAAAACTACGTAGTGTCTTACGTAGTATCGTATCGCCATCTTGTAGAACGATTTGGAGCCTCTCTTGAACAAAGTTTTTCCATCCGCTGAGGCGGCACTCAAGGACATCGTGGCCGACGGTCAACTGATGGCCGTTGGTGGGTTTGGCCTGTGTGGCATTCCCGAAGCGCTGATTGACGCCTTGCGCGACTCTGGCGTGAAAGACCTGACGGTGATTTCCAACAATGCCGGCGTGGACGGTTTTGGTTTGGGTAAATTGCTGGAAACACGCCAGATCAAAAAAATGATTTCCAGCTACGTGGGCGAGAACAAAGAGTTCGAGCGCCAGTATTTGGCCGGCGAGTTGGAGTTGGAGTTCACGCCCCAAGGCACCTTGGCTGAAAAGCTGCGTGCCGGTGGTGCAGGCATTCCCGCCTTCTTCACCAAAACCGGCGTGGGCACCTTGGTGGCAGAAGGCAAAGAGTTGCGTGAGTTCGACGGCGAGACGTATGTGATGGAGCGCTCGTTGGTGCCTGAGATTTCATTGATCAAGGCCGATGTGGCGGACCGCTCCGGCAACCTGCGC
The DNA here is from genome assembly GCA_947447235.1 of Comamonadaceae bacterium. GTDB lineage: Bacteria > Pseudomonadota > Gammaproteobacteria > Burkholderiales > Burkholderiaceae_C > Limnohabitans. Next base: position 3,180 of record CANFJA010000175.1, on the reverse strand, counting down.
TTCAACATGACGGCACGCAACTTCAACCCCGCAGCGGCCACCGCCGGCAAGATTTGCGTGGTCGAGGTTGAGCGCATTGTGGCCACGGGCGAGTTGGCCCCAGACGACATTCACTTGCCAGGGATTTATGTGCACCGCATCGTGCACAACCCCACGCCCGAGAAGCGCATCGAAAAGCGCACCACCCGCGACCGCAAATAAGGAAACACCATGGCTTGGACTCAAGACGAAATGGCCGCACGTGCGGCAAGCGAACTGCAAGACGGTTTTTATGTGAACTTAGGCATTGGCATTCCAACGCTGGTGGCCAACCACGTGCCCGACCACGTGGAAGTGTGGCTGCAAAGCGAGAACGGCATGTTGGGCATTGGCCCGTTCCCCTACGACGATGAGGTCGACGCCGACTTGATCAACGCGGGCAAGCAAACCGTGACCACCATCAAGGGCTCGGCGATTTTTGGCAGCGACCAATCGTTTGCCATGATCCGTGGCGGCAAGATCAACCTCTCGATCTTGGGCGCGATGCAGGTGAGCGAGAAGGGCGACTTGGCCAACTGGATGATCCCCGGCAAGATGATCAAGGGCATGGGCGGCGCGATGGACTTGGTGGCGGGCGTCAAGCGCGTGATCATCTTGATGGAGCACGTGGCCAAGAAAAAAGATGGCACCGAAGACCTGAAGATTTTGCCCAACTGCACCTTGCCTTTGACGGGCTTGGGTGTGGTGGACCGCATCATCACCGACTTGGCCATCATGGACGTGGTGCCCGAAGGCTTGAAGATCATCGAACTGGCACCCGGCGTGACGCGTGAGTTTGTGCAAAGCAAGACCGGCGTGCAGCTGATCTAAAGCTCATGCCCGCGCATGGCCTGCGTGCAGGCTGTGCCATGACAAACGCCCGACACAGTCGGGCGTTTTGCTTGAAGGGGTGTATTAAAGGGGTGTATTTAAGGGGCGGATTAAAGGGGTGTGTTGGAGGAGCGTGTTGGGCTGGCGGTCAGTCGGCCTTGATGTTGGCCGCTTTCACCACGGTGCCAAACCGCGCCAAGTCACGTTTGATGTCGTCGCCAAACTTGTCGGCGCTGCCGGGTGTGGCGCTGATGCCCATGCCGTTCAAGCGCTCGCGCACCTCGGGGTCTTGCAGCACCGCATTGAGTTCGGCGTTGAGTTTGTCGACGATGGCTTTGGGCATCTTGGCGGGGCCGAGCAAACCCACCCAAGAGTTGATGTCAAAGTCGGCCACCCCGTTTTCAATGAAGGTGGGCACATCGGGCAACGAGCTGGCGCGCTGCGCACTCGACACAGCCACCGCATGCAACTTGCCTGATTTGACGTGTGGAATGGCACCCGCAATGGCGGTGTAGACCAAGGGGATGTTGCCGCCCAGCACATCGGTCATGGCTTGGCCGCCGCCTTTGTAGGGAATGTGAACCAGGTTGGCGCCGGTGCGCATCTTGAGCAACTCGCCCGCAATGTGGGGTGTGCCGCCGGTGCCAGATGTGCCGTAAGACAAGCCGCCGGACTGAGTTTTAGACAGGGCGATCACGTCTTTGAGGCTCTTGGCTGGAAACCCCGGGTGTGACACCAAGATGAGCACCGCATCGCCAATTTTTCCGATGGGGGTCAAATCTTTCACGGTGTCAAAGTTCACTTTGGCAAACACATGCGGGTTGATGACCAAGGTGCCATCAAAGCCCAGCAGCAGGGTGTAGCCATCGGGCTCTGCCGCTGTGACCATTTGCGTGCCAATGTTGCCCGAGGCGCCGGGTTTGTTGTCGACCACCACCTGTTGGCCCAGACGTTTGGAGAGTTGCTCTGCAATGAGTCTGCCGCTGGTGTCGGTCACGCCACCCGGGGTGAAAGGCACGATCAAACGGATGGGCTTGCTGGGGTAGTTGGCTTGCGCGTGGCTGGGGTGGGCGAGAAGCCCGAGACACGCGGCAGTGAGTGCCAGCAATGCGATGCGGGCTTGGCGGTGGGTGAATTGAAGTGTCGATGGTTGAGTGCGGTGTGGCATGGGGGCCTCCTCAGGCGTGGGGTCAAGATCAGGGTGTTTCGGGGTATTTTTTTTCAAACGCCCAGACTTCTTCAAAGCCCATCAAGCGCGTGAGTTCGCCAAAGTCATACAGCGGTGTGTGGCCTCCTGCCGAAGACCCGGTGTGTTGAATGTGTTGGTACACGCGGGTCATGGCTTCAACCGCTGCCAACATGGCGCTGACCGGAAAGATCGCCAGTTTGTAGCCCAGCGACTCCAACTCGGCCTGAGTCAGCACCGGGGTGCGTCCACGTTCCACCATGTTGGCCACCAACGGAAGATCAAAGTGTTGGCCAATGCGACGCATTTCTTCTTCGGACTCGGGCGACTCGACAAACAGCACATCGGCGCCGGCTTTGGCATAGGCCTCGGCGCGTCGCAGGGCTTCGTCCAAGCCCAGCGAGGTGCGGGCGTCGGTGCGGGCAATGATCAAAAAGTCTTTGGACTGGCGGCTGTCAACGGCCACCTGAATTTTGCGCACCATGTCTTGCATGGCAATCACACGGCGCCCAGGGGTGTGGCCGCACTTCTTGGGGAACTCTTGGTCTTCCAGTTGAATGGCCGCAGCACCCGCGCGTTCATAGCCTTGCACGGTGTGTTGGAGGTTGAGCAAGCCGCCATAGCCGGTGTCGCCATCGGCAATCAGCGGTGTGCGTGCCATGCCCGCCATGGCTTGCACGCGGTTGAGCATGTCCGAATAAGTGGCCAGGCCTGCGTCAGGCAGGCCCAGGTGCGAGGCCACTGTGCCAAAGCCCGTCATGTAGAGGGCCTCAAACCCCATGGCGTCGGCCAGGCGCAAAGACACCATGTCAAACACGCCGGGTGCCACCACCAAGCCAGGTTGTTGCAATCGTTGGCGCAGGGAGAGGGGCGGGGTGTGGGAGGCAGGTGCATTCATCCAACGATGATTGCACAAAGAAACAAACCCCTCAGTACTCGGTTTCCTGAGAGGTTTGTGTTGACGCTTGAATTTGGAGCGGGTGATGGGAATCGAACCCACGCTATTTGCTTGGGAAGCAAAAGTTCTACCATTGAACTACACCCGCACGGCTTGAATTCTAGCGGTGCAATCACACCGGCACCGTTGCAAGACCCTTGACACGCAGTGCTTGAGCGGGGGGCTTGGCCTTGTTTGCAGGCGGCTG
>CANFJA010000174.1 GCA_947447235.1 Comamonadaceae bacterium | reverse complement strand
GTCTTCGGGCAAGGACACCAAGGTGGGGCCCGGTCGACCCGACACCGCCGCATGCAAACAGCGGCTGATGATTTCGGGAATCCGCGCCACCCGATCCACCTGCTCCACACGTTTGACCACGGTCTGAAAGACCTGGGCCATGTTGATTTCTTGCCACGCTTCCCGCCCCAGAAATTCGCTGTGGATTTGCCCCACCAGCATCAGCAAGGGGGTCGAGTCTTGCGCGGCGGTATGCAAGCCAATGCTGGCGTGGGTAATGCCGGGACCTCGCGTGACCAAACACACGCCAGGACGACCGGTCAGCTTGCCATAGGCCTCGGCCATGTGTGCTGCCGCGGCTTCATGGCGACACACCACCAAGCGGATGCTGTCTTGGTGGTCATGCAAAGCGTCGATGATGGGCAAATGGCTTTCACCCGGCACACAAAACACGGTGTCAACCCCATGCAGCCGCAAGGCATCCACCAGAACCTGCCCCCCCGAGCGCAGCGGGCGTGAAGTGACGTCACTCATTCAGCGCTCGCTCCAGATTGCTCGATCACTTTTTTCCAGTTGTCGCGCTCACGCACCGAGGCTTGCTTCATGTCGGCCGGTGAGCCTGGCATGGCCTCGAAACTCACATCGCGCAACTTGGCGATGAAATCTGGCGTGTTGAGCACCGCATTGAGTTCTCGGTTCATGCGCACCACCACGTCTGCTGGCACTTTGCTTTGCGCCACCAAACCAAACCAAGCCGAGGTGGTCATGTTGGCAAAGCCGCTTTCGCTCACTGTGGGAACATCGGGCAATTGGAACCACCGTTTGGCAGAGGTCACGGCCAAAGGCTTGAGCTTGCCCGCACGGATTTGCGGCAGCAGTTGGGGCAAGTTGTCGGTGGTGAATTGCACGTCACCCGCCAGCAATGCAGCCATGGCCGGGCCGTTGCCTCGGTAAGGCACATGGATCAGTTCAATGCCCACATTCGATTTGTACAACTCGTTGAGCAAGTGCCCGGCGCTGCCTGAACTGGAGCTGGAATAACTCACCGGTGCAGGCAAGGTTTTGGCGCGCGCGGCCAAGTCTTTGAGCGAGTTCACGGGCATCTGGGGCGACACCACCATCACGTTGGGTGTTTGGGCAATCAAGCCAATCGGGACCAAATCTGCATCGGGGTCGTAACCCATTTTTTTGTACAGATACTGGTTGATCGACATCATCGGCAGTGACGCCACCATGAACGCATGGTCGTCCAGGGGCGATTTCACAAAGTAGCTGGCCGCCACACCGCCACTGGCGCCGCCCTTGTTTTCAATGATGACGGGTTGAGCCAAAGCCTCTGACAACTTTTGACCCAACAAGCGCGCCAAGATGTCGGTCGAACCACCTGCGGGGTAAGGCACCAACAACTTCACGGGCCGGTTGGGCCAAGGAGACTGCGCCCAAGCGCCACAACCCAACAGCAACACCAGCACCACAGCAAAACACTTTTTCATCATGCACGACCTCGACGGAGTGGGGAATCAATGATCACGCATTCTTGCGTTGATGCGACCCGCGGTGCAGCGTGTGGACGCAGGAGGTGACGCACAAATGACAGGCTTTGTGGCTCAAACAGCCCGTTTTTTGCCGACAAAGCCCACCAAGCCCGACATGCCTTTGTGCGCGGTGCCCTCGGCGACTTCGGCTTCGTAGGTTCGCAAGTCCAGCACCTCGTAGTCAGGAAATGAAGCACGCATCAGCGCTTCGTCATACAAATGGTCCAGCTCGCCCGGTCCGCCTGTGTTGAAGCGGAGTTGCTCGGTGCTGTAACCCTGAATCACCAGCACACCACCGGGCTTGAGGCACGCGTCCATGCGCGCGAACAGTTGGGCACGTTGCTCGGGCCCCGCAAATTGAAAAAAGATGCCCACCACGTTGTCGTAATGGGCCGCCTGCCAGTTGAAAGACTGCCAGTCGCTGCACTGAAAGTTCACCTGCGCGTGATGCGAGGCAGCAAGTTGGTGCGCTTTGCGAACCGCGTTGGACGAAAAGTCAAACGCATCCACCGCCAAGCCCTGCTTGGCCAGCCACACGCTGTTGCGGCCTTCACCATCGGCCACTGACAAAGCTGTGCCTGATTTCAAGTGCTGTTGCTGACTTGCCAAGTAGGCATTGGGATGCTCGCCAAACAAGTAACCGTCGATGTCAAAACGGTGCTGCCAGCGTTCGAGGGGGTTGGTAAACGTCGCCATGTCAAACCTTTGCAATTGATCTTTTGGAAAATAATTCACTCGCCTTCAATATACATCTCATGTATATGTTTTTTAATATACTGAAGAAAAGCCCCACATCTTTCGATGAAAAAACAGACCTTCGACCTCGCCAGCATGCACCAGTCTGCCGATCAAGCCTGCCGCTTGATGAAGGTGCTCTCTAACGCAGACCGCCTCATGCTGTTATGCCAACTGACCGAAGGCGAGAAATGCGTGAGCGAGTTGGAAGATCTGTTGGGCATCGTGCAGCCCACCTTGTCACAGCAACTCAGCGTCTTGCGCAACGAGGGTTTGGTCAGCACACGGCGTGAGGGCAAAAACATTTATTACCAAATCACCAGCCAAGAAGCACTGGCCGTCATGCAAGTGCTCTACGCGACGTTTTGCCACACCTGAAAAGCCCTGTTCTTCCTGGGGACCAGGATCTTTGGCATGATCCTTCCCGAAGTGATTCAACCCCGCCCCCCACCCTCTTCTCAAACTGAAAGCCAGCCATGAACACCAATTGGATCGAAGACAGCCAAGCCCTGATCAACAGCACCGATGCCAGCACCACGGCGCCCACGCGGCGTTTGGCCTTGCAAACTGCTCTGGGTCTGGGCTATGCCGCCGCGGCCATGCCCTTGATGGCTCAAACCGCCATCAAAACCTCCAGCGAAGGTTTGGTGACTGGCGAGGTCATGATTGACGTCAACGGCTTCAAAATGCCCGCCTACCGGTCGGCACCCGCTGGCAAAACCAACCTGCCCGTGGTGCTGGTGATTTCTGAAATTTTTGGAGTCCATGAATACATCGCCGATGTGACCCGTCGTCTGGCGAAAGAAGGCTACTTGGCGATTGCGCCCGAGATGTTCATCCGCCAAGGCGACGCCAGCAGCTACGGTGAAATCGCCAAGTTGCAAGCCGAAGTCATCTCCAAAGTGCCCGATGCGCAAGTGATGGGCGACTTGGACGCGTGTGTGGCGTGGGCCGGCGGCCAAGGCGGCAACACGCAACGGCTTGGCATCACCGGGTTTTGCTGGGGCGGTCGCATCACCTGGCTGTACGCGCAACGCAACCCCAGCGTCAAAGCCGGTGTGGCTTGGTACGGTCGCGTCGAAGGACAAACCAATGCCATCACACCCAGCCACCCGGTTGAGCAAGCTGCGCAACTCAAAGCGCCGGTGCTGGGCTTGTATGGCGCGGCCGACACCGGCATTCCCGTGGCCTCGGTCGACCGCATGAAAGCCGCGCTGGCCCAAGCCGGAGCTCAAGGCAATGCCGCCGCCAAGGCCAGCGACTTTGTGGTCTACCCCGACACCCCCCACGCGTTTCATGCCGACTACCGCGCCAGCTACCGCGCAGGCCCCGCCACCGATGGCTGGCAACGCGCTGTGGCGTGGTTTGCCAAAAACCTGTGAGCTGCTGGGGTGTAGGCAGCAACCTGCAGCCCCAGCCTAAGCCGCCACAAAGACCCGCGCTTTGCGCGGCGTCAGCAACAAGGTGTCGCCTTCGGCAAAGCCCTGGTCGTAAAACTGCGCGGCAGGAATTTGCGCCTCAATGATCTGCTCTTGCGTCGGGCTGTCGCCTTCCACGGCGACCAACTCCAGCCGAGC
>CANFJA010000173.1 GCA_947447235.1 Comamonadaceae bacterium | reverse complement strand
CATCACAAAGCGGCCACGCACCAAGGTGTGCAAGGGGTAGCCCTGCACCGCACGTCCGTTCCATGGCGAAATTTTGCTGATGCTTTGCAACTTGCCTTGCGACAGCACGCCCGTGCGGTCCATGTCGACAACAGCGATGTCGGCATGCGCACCGGCGGCAATGACGCCCTTGGTGCCGTACAAGCCCCAAGCCTTTGCCGGGTTGACCGAGCTCCAGCGCACATAGTCCATCAGGCTGGCACGCTGGCGGTTGACCTCGGTCAGCATCAAGGGCATTTGGGTTTCTACGCCCGGAAAACCACAGTCGCAGTCCCAAATGTTGGGGCGGGTTTTTTCTTCGGGCGTGTGGGGCGCGTGGTCGGTGGCAATCATGTCGATCACGCCTTCCATCAAGGCGTCCCACAGGGGCTGGTTGTGGCGCTGCTCGCGGATGGGGGGGTTGAGCCGCAAGATGCCGCCCAAGCGCAGCATGTCTTGGGTGTTGAGCAACAAATACTGTGGGCAGGTTTCGACCGTCACATCCACCCCGCGACGTTTGGCGTCGCGCAACAAATACAGCGAATCGGCGGCACTGTGGTGCGCAATGTGCAAGCGTGCGCCGGTCCATTCGGCCAGCGTCAACACGCGGCCAATGGCTTCGATTTCACACACCGCCGGGCGTGCGGCCAAATGGGCCAGCGCGTCGATGCGCCCTGCCTTGACCAAGTGGTCTTGTCGGCGCGCCATGATGGACGAGTTCTCGGCGTGTACCACCGTGCGAATGCCCAAGGGTGCGAGTTTTTCAAACCCCTCCAGCAATGCGCCATCGGTGGGTGCAGGCAAATTGCCAAAGGTGTTGCCCACAAAGGCCTTGAAGCTGGTGACACCAGCTTCGAGCAATTCGTCCAAACGGTCCAGGGTGTCGTCACCGAGCAAACCGTGAATGCCAAAGTCGACGTACGACGACTGGGCGGCTTTGAGCTTGAGGTTCAAGGCTTCCACCGTGCCGGTGGCCGGTTTGGTGTTGGGCATCTCAAACACCGTGGTCACGCCGCCGCAGGCAGCCGCCGCAGAACCGCTCTTCCAGGTTTCTTTGTTGGGGTAGCCAGGGTCGCGAAAGTGCACATGGCTGTCGATGGCTCCGGGCAGCAGGTACAAGCCTTTGGCCGACAGCTCTTGGCGCGCAGGCGGCATGGTGTCGTCGTGGCCCACGGCCACGATGTGCTCACCGGCAATCGCCACCGAGGCTTCGAAAATGTGGTCAGGTGACACCACCTTGGCACCACGGATCACCAGGTCAACGTCGGGTCGTAAGCTCATTTCATCACCTCACAGCATGGCCCAGCCGCCATCGACCGGCAAGTCCACGCCGGTGATCTGACGGGCCAAGTCACTGGCTAAAAACAGACACGCATGCGCAATGTCTTCGTCGGTGGACACACGCTTCATGGCGTAGTCAGCGGCATGGCGCGTCATGGCCTCTTCCAGGCTGATGCCCAGTTTGTCGGCCATGTTGGCGCACACCTTGTCGCGAAACCGCGGGCCGTCCACCATGCCGGGTGCCACGCAGTTGACGTTGATGTTGTGCGGCCCGGCTTCGAGTGCAAAGCTTTTGGTGATGCCACGCAAGCCCCACTTCGAGGCCGAATAGGCCATGCGCCCAGCACGCCCACGCATGCCAAAGGTGCCCCCCACATTGACCACTTTGCCGTAGCGTTGCGCCACCATGCTGGGCATCACCGCGTGCAGGGTGTTGAAGCAGCCGGTCATGTTGAGCTCGACGATTTGGTTGAACTCGTCGGTGCTGGTTTCCCAGCCGGTCTTGCCAATGGGCCCTGAGCCACCGGCCACGTTGACCAAGATGTCGATGCGTCCAAACGCAGCCAAGGTCTGCTGGGCCAAGGCTTCCGTTTGTGCTGGGTCGGTCATGTCGCAGGGCACCACGTGCACGGTCACACCGAGCGCGCGGGCCTCTTGGGCCACGGGCTCGATGGCGGCGAGGTCTCGGCCCGCCAGCACCAGCTGCGCGCCCTCTTTGGCAAAAGCCAAACTGATGGCGCGGCCCATGCCTTTGGCGGGCCCGGTGATCACGGTCACCTTGTTCTTGAGTTGCAAATCCATCGCGTGCTTTCAGAATTTGCTGATCAAGTCAGCGCGTGCTGGCAGGTAGCGGCGGTCAAACACCTCTTCGACAGTCGGCGTGCGGGGCAGCTGGTTGGCCTCGACCACCACGGCAATCGAACGCTTCATGCGCTCGGTGTCGATGTCGCCCAAGCCAATGCGCGCGATCTCGGGGTGGTTCATCTCTTCTTTGATGGTGGCGATCAAACGCTCTTTCTCCAGGTCACGCTTGAGCAAAGGCTCGCGGGCCATCAACGCGTCCATGCCAGGTTCGGGGTTGGCTACTACCTCTTTGATGGCGCGGTTGAGCGCTTTGACAAAGCCTTGCACGGCCTTGGGGTTGTCGCGCACAAAACCACGTGAGAACAGAATCGCGTTGGAGTACAGGTCGATGCCGTGGTTGCCATAGTTGATGAAGCGCAGGTCTTTGTCGGGGTCTAAGCCGACCAACTTGGCACTGAACCAAATGGTGTTGATGTAGCCAAAAATACCGTCCACCTGACCCCGCACCAGCATTTGCTCGCGCAAGTTAGGCGCCATGTTGGAGATGGTGACTTTGCTGGCATCGAACTTGGCAGCTTTGGCCAAGGCGGGGAACAACTTCAAGGCGCCGTCGTTGGCAGGTCCCCCAATGTTCTTGCCCTCAAAGTCTTTGGGCGTTTTGATGGGGCTGTCTTTTTTGACCGCGACGGTGAAAGGCGGCGTGTTGTAAATCATGTAGACGGCCACCGGCGCCTCGGCGGGACGCTTGGCGGCAAAGTCGATCAAAGCGTTCATGTCACCAAAGCCCGCGTTGTAGGCACCGGCAGCGATCTTGGACACAGGCGCCGACGAGCCCTCGCCTTGGTCGATCTCCACATCCAGGCCTTCGGCTTTGAAATAGCCTTTGTCTTGCGCCAAAAAGAACCAGGCTTGTGGGCCTTGGTACTTCCAGTTAAGCACCATCTTGATTTTGGTTTGCGCCATGGCTGCGGGCGTCACGCTCAGGGCCATCACAGCCAGCAGGCCCGACAGCACGGTGGCCAGTTTGGGTTTGAAAGTCAAAGTCATCAACAACTCCTTCAGGTTAAAAGTCAGACAGATTTACGGCGTTTAGATTTGGCCGAGGCAGAAGAAGGCTTGAGCTGGGCCAACCCTTCCAGCAAGGTGGTGGTGTTGGAGACAAAGCCATGCATCTGTTGCACCACGTAAAGAATGGCGCGGCTCACATAGCTGGGTGACACCGTGCTACAGACGTCTTCGAGCAGCACACAGTCGTAGCCCAAAAAGTTGGCGTCTTGCAAGGTCGAGAACACACAACGGTCAGTGTTGACACCTGCAAACAGCAAGGTGGTGGCCCCTTGCAAGCGCAGCACGCTGTCGAGTTCGGAATCCCAAAACCCCGACAAGCGGTGTTTGAACACCACCATGTCTTCGGGCTGCACGGGCAAGGTGTCGATCACGGCTGCACCCCAGCTGCCGGGCACCAACGAGGGCCCATGGTCTTCGGGTGAATGTTCGGCATAGCCCACACCGTCGGGGGTGCGCTTGGCTTTGAACTGCATGGTGGGGCCCAAGTTGAGGCGGTCAGGGCGCACGCCCCAGTTCAGCCACAAGACCTTGCCGCCTGCTTCGCGCCACGGCCCTAGCAGCGCGTTGAGCGGGGCCACCGGGCGATGCAGCGCTTTCAGGCTCAAGCCTCTTTGGCCAAACCAGCCTTTGGGATGGCAAAAGTCGTTTTGCATGTCGATCACGAT
>CANFJA010000172.1 GCA_947447235.1 Comamonadaceae bacterium | reverse complement strand
GATGAAGTGGCTGGCGCAGCAGGCCTGGTTGCCAGGCGAGACACACGGCGCTTGGGTGGCGAATGTGTTGCTCCAAGCCGATGCCAGTGGCTGCTGGTCGGGCATCACCCCGTCGCCCACGTCACAGCAGGCCCAAGGGGCCAGCGCTGTGGGCTGGGTGATTCCGGGCATGGTCAACGCGCACAGCCACGCGTTTCAGCGTGCCATGGCGGGCTTGGCCGAACACAGCCAACGCGCCGGCGACGATTTTTGGAGCTGGCGCGAGCGCATGTACCGCATTGCCTTGCGCGTGGAACCCGCGCAGCTCGAAGCCATTGCCACTTGGCTGTATGCCGAGTTGCTCGATGCGGGCTACACCCAGGTGTGTGAGTTCCATTACCTGCACCGTGCGCCCGATGGCAGCGCGTACGCCGACCCGACGGAGATGACCTGGGCGTTGGTGCGCGCCGCCCAAACGGTGGGCATTGGCCTGACCGTGTTGCCCACGCTCTACATGCACCAAGGCTTTGGCCAACCGGGCTTGAGCGACATGCAACGCCGTTTTGCGTCCACCCCGGCGTCGGTGCTGGCCTTGCGCGATGCCGTCAACGCCATGGCACGTCGCGCGGCTCAGGGCACATCACCCTTGTCAGCGCCGCTGAATGCGGGCGTGGCTTTGCATTCCTTGCGCGCAGTGGATGCGGTGGCTTTGCGCGAGGTGGCATCGGGGGTGACCGACGGGCCAATTCACATCCATGTGGCCGAGCAGATGAAAGAGGTCAACGATTGCCTGAGCCACCACGGCCAACGACCGATTGAATGGTTGCTCGATCACGCGCCGGTGGATGCGCGTTGGAACTTGGTGCACGCCACCCATGCGACGCCCGATGAAATCAAGGGCCTGGCGCAGCGCGACGCCAGCGTGGTGATTTGCCCCAGCACCGAAGCCAATTTGGGCGATGGGTTTTTTGAATTCTCGCAAGCGCTGCAACAGGGTCTGCGCTGGTCGATGGGCACCGACAGCCACATCAACCGCAGCGGGTTGGAGGAGTTGCGTTGGCTCGAGTATGGCCAGCGCCTGCGCGGTCAGCGGCGCAATGTGGCGCTCGATGGTCAGCAAGGTGTGGGGTCTAGCGCAGCGGTGTTGCTGGACAATGCTTGGCGCGGCGGCGTGGCAGCCACCGGCTTGCCCTTGGGCGGGCTGGCCCTGGGACAACGAGCCGATTGGCTGGAGCTCGACACCGACAGCGACGCGCTGGCGGGCGTGCCCTTGCCCCAAGTCTTGGACGCTTTGGTGTTTTCGTCGCCATCGCCCACCTGGCGGCGCCGCGCGGTGGCGGGACGTGAGGTGGTGAGCCACAAACATCTGCACCGCGACCCATTTTTGGCGGTGATGCAGGCTATTCTGTGAGCATGTCCTCTCAACTCGCCACCTCCAATCTGAGTTTGCGTCAACTGCGTGCTTTTTTGGCTGTGGCCCAAGAGTCCAGCATGACGCGGGCTGCGGCCAAGCTGCACCTCACGCCGTCGGCTTTGTCGATGCTGGTGCGCGCCATGGAAGACGATGTGGGTGTGCGCTTGTTCGAGCGCACCACGCGCCGCTTGGTGTTGACCGAGGCCGGCCAACAGTTTTTGCCCACGGTCGAGCGCGTGTTTGCCGAGTTGGAACAAGGCTTGAGCCAATTGCAAGCGGCCCAGCAAATGAAAAACAGCGTGCTGCGTTTGGTCGCCACGCCTTTGTTGGCCAGCGCTTTGTTTCCGCAGTTGATTGCGAGTTTTCGTTTGCAGCACCCGCAGGTGCGGGTTGAGTTGCTCGATGGCCCAGTCGATTCGCTGCCAGCCTTGGTGCGCCAGGCCCAAGTGGACATGGCGGTGTGTACCGCCAACGATGACAGCGCCGACTTGCTGGCCACGCCACTGTATGCCGACACCTTGATGCTGGCTTGCCACACCTCGCACCCCTTGGCTGGTCAGCGCGAGGTGGCATGGCAAGACCTCTTGAGTGAGCCACTGATCTTGCTGCGCCACGGCAGCGGATTGCGCACCCTGGTGGACCAAGCCTTTGCGCGGTGGAGTCGGCGCATACAACCGGCGTATGAGGTGTCGCAAGTGGCCACCGCCTTGGGGCTGGTGGCAGCGGGCGAGGGCGTGTCGGTGTTGCCGTCCTACGCCATCACCAGAGCGCAAGCTTTGTCACCCGCATCGGCCATTGCCACGCTGGCCTTGGTCACGCCCACGGTGTCGCGCCAAATCGTGGCGCTGACCAAATCAGGGGCTGAGATTTCGCCTGCTGCGCAGGCGTTCATGGAGCATTTCAAAAAGCACGCAGGCAAGGCCTGAAATACGGCTTGAGCCAGCAACTGCTCGCCATGCTGGGTGATGTGTGCTGGGGCTCTTGTTTGACTTGCCGCCGAAGTCAAACCCTTCCCGCTAGCTTGAGCGACGCACGCAAGGTGTCGTTGATGCGCGTTTGCCAACCCTCACCACTTGCACGCAGAGCAGCCAACACGTCCGCATCGAGACGCAGTTTGACGGGTTCTTTGGTCACGGCCGCTTTAGGACGTCCCCGCTTTTGAACTTGTGTGCCTTGGTATTGATCGGCTGTTTTAAAAAATTTTTCTGTGAGTTCTGGCGCATCGTCGACATCATTCCACGTAGCGGTCGTAGAGGGCTTTTTCGCGGTCATTTGCTTTCCTCATGCTGATGATGCGGCGCTGATCGCCGCGTGGGGTCCAAATCAATACAACCAAGCGGCCCTCTAGATGGCCTACGGTGATGAATCGGTCTTCCGTGTACTCTTGTCTTGTGTCCTGTCCCGTCAAATGCAAGCCATCAAAGATCTCGCCGGCACGCGCAAAGTCCAAGCCACGTTCGGCCAAAGTTTTGTCTCGCTTGGCGCTGTCAAACTCAAGACCCATCTAATTATTGTACCCCCATTAAATACAAATTCAATGTTGTGAAGTGGGTCTAATTTCGATCCATGCCGCTCAGTCAGGCACCACCGCAGTGACTTCAATTTCCACCTGTGCGCGGTCTTCCACCAGGTCGGCCACTTGCACCAAGGTCATGACGGGGTAGTGGCGGCCGATCACCTGTTGGTAGACCTTGCCAAGTTCGCGTCCCCGGGCCAGGTATTCTTTTTTGTTTTTCACATACCAGGTCATGCGCACCATGTGCTGTGGACCGGCTTGGGCGCAGGCCAAGGTGTCCACAATGTTTTGCAGCGCTTGGGCGCATTGCGCCACAAAGTCGTCGCTTTCAAACTGGGCCTGACCGTTCCAGCCAATCATGCCCGCCACATAAATTTGCCGACCCCGCGCCTCAATGCCATTGGCATAGCCTTTGGGCGCAATCCATCCTTCGGGTTGTAAAACATGCCACATGGGGAGCCTTTCTCAGTGCGGTGTTTGCGCCATTTGGCGCAAACGAAAACGTTGCAGCTTGCCGGTCTCTGTGCGCGGCAGCTGGGCCACGAAGTCGATGCGGCGAGGGTACTTGTACGGGGCGATTTCCCCTTTCACAAACTCTTGCAGTGCGGCGACCAAGGTGTCGCTGGCCACCACCCCGGGTTTGAGCACCACATGGGCCATCACGATGTGACCGCGTGCTTCGTCGGGGATGCCGACCACCCCACACTCGGCGACAGATGGGTGTTGCAGCAACACGCCTTCGACCTCGGGCCCGGCGATGTTGTAGCCCGCCGACACAATCATGTCGTCGTTGCGTGCCAGGTAGCTAAAGTAGCCGTCGGCATCCATCACAAAGGTGTCGCCGGGGAGGTTCCAGCCGTCTTTGACGTAGTCGGTTTGGCGCGGATCGTTCAAGTAGCGACAGCCCGTGGGACCACGCACCGCCAAGCGCCCAGGTGTGCCGGG
>CANFJA010000171.1 GCA_947447235.1 Comamonadaceae bacterium | reverse complement strand
TTTTTGAGCAACAACGCCGGTGGCGTGTTGGGTGGCATCAGCACAGGACAAGACCTGGAGGTGAGCATTGCCATCAAGCCCACCAGCTCGATCTTGAGCCCGCGCGCCTCGATCGACCAAAACAGCCAGCCCACCGAAGTGGTCACCAAAGGCCGTCACGATCCGTGCGTGGGCATACGCGCCACGCCCATTGCCGAAGCCTTGTTGGCCTTGGTCGTGATGGACCATGCCTTGCGCCACCGCGCCCAATGCGGTGATGTGCACGTGCCCATGCCCGCCATCCCCGGTCACGTGGCTTGAGCGTGTCGGGCCCGGGTATCAGGGCAAAGCGCCAACAGGCGCTGACCCGGCGCAAACTCTTTCCGTTCGCTGCCCTGTCAGCCAGCTACTTTGCCCACATCGGGTTTTTCAATCCCTACATGCCGCTCTGGCTCAAAGACCTGGGCCTGTCCATCACGCTGATCGGTTTGTTGACGGCTGTGCAAGCCGCCACCCGCGTGCTGGCGCCTTATGGCTGGGGCTGGTTGAGCGACCACACGGGTGAGCGTGTCAAGTTGCTGCGCTTTTGCGCCGCAGCTTCCTTGTTTTTTTCGGTCGGACTGTTCTTTCAAGGTGGCGTCTGGTGGTTGGCGCTGGTGCTTGTGCTGATGTTCATCCACACCAGCGCCATGATGCCCATGAGCGAAGCGGCCTTGGCACAGGTCGTCAGCCACAGTGGCGCGTTCGACGCCAAACGATACGGTCGAGTGCGTTTGTGGGGCTCCTTGGGGTTTTTGGTCACCGTGTTTGTGGCGGGTGCTTGGTTTGAGCACCACGGCATGCAGAGCTTTCCGCTGTGGGCAGTGTGTTCCTTGTTGGCCCTCAACGTCAGTGTCTGGTGGTTGCCTGACCAGCGTGAAGCGGTCCACCACGAGGGCGGGCATGCCCCCATGTGGTCGGTGTTGCGCCAGCGCACGGTGCAATGGTTTTTTGCCACCGTGTTTTTTCACGTCCTGTCGCACATTGGCATCTATGTGTTTTTCTCACTCTACCTGGACACCTTGGGTTACAGCAAAACCATGATCGGCGTGCTGTGGGCGGTGTCGGTGTTGGCAGAAATTGTGTGGTTCTTCACCCAGGGCCGCTGGTTGCCCAAGTTCAGTTTGGCCAACTGGTTGCTGATCTGCGCCGTCACCATGGTGCTGCGCATGGCCCTGACCAGCTGGCTGGCCGATTCGCTGCTGGCCTTGTTGTTGGCGCAACTCATGCACGCCTTGACCTTTGCCACCCAACACACGGTGTCAACCGCTGTCTTGTCACACCACTTTGCGGGTCGCTTGCGCGGACGCGGCCAAGCCTTGTATGCCTCGATTGGCTATGGCGTACCTGGCGTCTTGGGGGCCTTGGGCGGTGGCGCACTCAGCGACGCCTGGGGTTTGTCTGCCGTCTATGCGGTGTCGGTGGGCACAGCGGGTGTGGCTTGCGTGTGCGCTTGGCAGTTCAAACGCTCAAATTAAATTCATCATCGCGGCGGCGGTTTCGCGCAACAGGGGCAGGACTCGGTTGGCCGCTGCGTCGCTGCTTTCTTGGGTCATGGGCATGCTGACACTCAAGGCCGCAATCAAGGCCCCTTTGTGGTCGCGCAGTGGCACGGCCACGCCGCGGTAACTCAGGTCGAGTTGTTGCTCGGAAATGGCCCAGCCTTGGGCGCGGATGCGAACCATCTCCAAGCGCATGCGGTCTTTGTTGGTGATGGTGTACGAGGTGAAGGTTTTCAGCGCTTGGCTGCCCAGCCATTGATCGACGGCTGCTTCGCCTTGCATGGCCAGCAGCAACATGCCTGCTGCCGTGACTTGGCCTGGTACCCGAGCGCCCAACACAAAACCGGTGTTCATGGCGCGGTTGGTGCCATTGCGGGCCACATACACAATGTCAGTGCCGTCGAGCACACTCACATACGAGATCTCTTGCGTGCCAGCTGTCAGGCGCTGCAAAAACGGTTGCACGATGCGTGGCAGGCGCGCCGATTCGAGGTAGGACTGGCCCAAGCGCATCACCCGCGGCGTGAGCCAAAACAGCTTGCCGTCGGTGGCCACATAGCCCAGGTGGGTCAGGGTGAGCAAATAGCGGCGTGCGGCGGTACGCGTCAAGCCACAGCGCTGACCGGCTTGGCTGGCACTCAGGCGTGGGTTGGCGTCGTCGAAAGTTTCGATGATGGACAGGCCTTTCTCCAGGCCGGCAATCCAGTCTTTTTTGTCCAGCGGTGGGGTGGGCTGTGAACTTGCAATGTCAAAACTCATGGTTGGCATATTGGCTGAGTCAACCGATGCACCGATCTAGGATTTACCCTGGATTCGTGCGATAAACGATCATTTATGTTCGTTTATCGCCCATTATCGAGATATTGACCTACTTCTGTCTGAAAAACTCCTTAAAGTTCAGTTCTGAATTCGCTTTTTGAGCGATTAACGAACAAAATCAATTTTCACCGTCCAAACTCAAGGAGACACCCGCGATGCAAAAACGTTTCACCCTCAAGCTGGCTGCGGCCTGTGCTTTTGCCGCTCTGGCGGGCTTGGCCCAAGCCCAGCAGACCATCAAGATTGCCAACATCGTTGAGCTCTCAGGCCCTGGCACCACGGCCGGTACCTTGTTCAAGAATGGCGTCGAGTTGGCGGTCAAAGAGATCAACGATGCGGGCGGCATCATGGGCAAGAAGATCGAGAGCTCCACGGTCGACACCCAGACCAACCCCGGGGTGGCCAAGGGCTTGACGCAAAAAGCGGTGGACGATGGCGTGTTGGCCATCTTTGGCCCGGTGTACTCGGGCTCGATCATGGTGTCCATGGCCGAGAGCAAGCGCGCCGGCGTGCCCAACTTCACCGGGGGTGAGGCGGCGGCCATCACCCAGCAAGGCAACCCCTATGTGTTTCGCACCGCATTTGGTCAGAGTTCGTCGTTTCCTAAGCTCGCCAAGTACATCAACACCAAAGCCAAAACGCTGGCGGTGATTTATGTGAACAACGACTTTGGCAAGGGTGGTCGTGACACGCTGGCCAAATTGCTTGACAACGGCCCCACCAAAATCGTGGCCGACATCTCGACCGATGCCGGCCAGGTGGACTTCTCGGCTGCGGTGCTCAAGGCCAAGCAAAGCAACGCTGACGCGATCTTTGCCTACACCAACGAAGAAGAGTCGGCCCGTTTGTTGCGCGAGTTGAAGAAGCAAGGCTGGACCAAACCCATCATTGGTGAGACCACCCTGACCGGCCAAAAAGTGATCGAGCTCGCAGGGGACGCGGCCAACGGTGCCGTCGCGCACGTGGGCTTGACCGTGGACGCCCCGATTCCTGAAATGCTCAAGTTCAAGGCCAAGTACTACCAAGCCTATGGCAGCATTTCTGACCACAACGGCATCAAGGGCTACACCAGCGTGTATGTGCTCAAGGCCGCGATCGAAAAGGCCGGCAAGCTCGACCCCAAGGCCGTGGCCCAAGCCCTGCATGGCTTGAGCATCAGCGCCAAGAAGAACCCCGGCGTGATCATGGACGTGAGCTTTGACGCCAACGGCGACCTTGACCGCGAGAGCTTCTTGGTGGAAGTGAAAAACGGCCGGCAAGTGGTGGTGGCCACCTTGCCCGCTTTGGGCAAGAAGTAAGCCCTTCAAGCCGCGCACTTGGGTGCGCGCGCATTTCAGTGACGCCTGTGCATTTCAGAGACGCGTGTGCACGCCAAGGTCAGGCCTGCTGGTGCCGGCCGTTCTTTCATTTTGAAGCGATCTGACCATGACCGACTTTTTTCAACTCTTCTTCAGTGGCTTGGCCACTGGCAGTATTTACGCACTGGCCGCTCTGGGCTTCACCTTGTTATGGCAAGCCTCGGGGACGAT
>CANFJA010000170.1 GCA_947447235.1 Comamonadaceae bacterium | reverse complement strand
ACCCGCTCTGGGTGGTAGGACGGCAAAACAACCAAGGTGCTGCCTGAATAGCCGCACAAAAAAAGCCCCATGGCCATGGCATACGAGTGAAACAGCGGCATCACACACAGCACCCGCTCGCAGCCCGGTCTGACCGGCAGCAAGCCTTCGCGCTGTGCCACATTGGTGGCAATCGCGCGGTGGCTCAGGTTCACGCCTTTGGGAAACCCCGACGATCCTCCTGTGTACTGCAAGATCGCCATCGCTTCAGTTTCAGGACAGAACGCAGCCAGCGTGTGGTCTTGAAACTCTTGGCACCAAGTGGACAGGTGCTGCGCGATGTGTGAGCTGGGTAGGCGTGTGCAATGCGGCAGATCAACCAACAGCGGTGCGACTTTGTCCAACAGGGCATCGTCGACCAGCACCAGCGCAGGAGCTGCATCACGCAGCATGAATCCCAGTTCGCGTGCGGTGTATTGGGCGTTGAGGGGCACATGTTGCGCGCCCGCAGCGGCAATGGCGTAAGGTGCGATACAGGCCATCAAAGAGTTGGGCAGAACGGTGGCCACGCGCTGGCCGGCGACACCGGCTTGAATCAACAGCTGCGCCAAGCCCAGCACGCAACTTCGCAATTGGATGTAGCTCAATGACTGTTCGCCAAACACCACCGCCTGTTGTTGCCCCCACTGCGCGCAGGTGTGGTCCAACATGCTGACGATGCTGCTGTGCACCCGAGGCATGGCGGGCGGTGTCACGGGTGCCGATGCGTTACTCATGCCGATGCGTCGTCCACCCGAATGACCATGGACATGGCCGAGTCGCCCGCCGCGCAGCCAGTGAACAAACCAATCCCGCCGCCTTGCAGCACCATTTGTTCAATCAGCTCAATCAGACTGCGCAAGCCTGTGGGCCCTTGTGGGTGTCCCCACACCAAAGAGCAACCGTATTGGTTGATTTTGTCGATCGCAAAACCGGTCTCGCGGGCAAACACGATGTCGTTGACGATGAAGGGGTTGTGCATCTTCACGTGCGTGATGTCGTGCATCTCGAGTCCAGCGTCTTGCAAGGCTGCGCGGCTTGCCGGCACGGGTGCCATGGGCATGTGGGCTTTGCGGGTGCGGGCTTGCCCCACACCCAAAATCTCAATGTGTATCTCTGGCCGGGTTGAGATGGCCTGAGCTTGTGCCTGCGAGCACACAAACATGGCTGCATTGCCGTCGGCGGGATGTGTCTGCCCGCCAAAGCTGATGGTTCCCCCCTCGATCACTGGCTTGAGCGCAGCCAAGCCTTGTGCGGTGGTGGTGTGCAGGCCTTCATCGCCGTCTAAGGTGGTGCTGATTTTTTGCAATCGGGCATCGGGCACTTCAAATGGCAGACGCATGTAGCGCTTTTGAAAAGCATGGTCATTCGCTGTGGCGTCTTTGTATTGCTCGTAGCGCATCAAGGTGACATCGTTTTGTTCGGCACTGCTGATGCCAAACAGACGGGCTACGTTTTCACCGGTTTCCACCATGGCGACGCCTGCGAAGGGGTCTTTGCGAAAGTTGTCGAGCACCCAGTTTTCGTGCCGCCCACTGCCGCCAGGTCCTTGCGGGTTGGGGTAATAAAGCTCTGGGCCGTTGCTCACGCGATCGGCGGTGAGCACCAGCACGCAGTTGGCGCGTCCTGCGCTGACCTCGTCTGAGGCCAGGGCCAGGCAACGTGCCGACGTGGCGCAGGCTTGTGAAATGGTGGGGCCCGCCACCGACTCCAATCCCATCAGCCCGCTGGCCCAAGGCAAGCCATAAAAGCTGCCGGCCTGGGGCACACTCATGCCCAAAACCCCTGAGTCAATGGCCAGCTCTAGCAAGCCACGTCGTGTCATTTCGCGCTTGGCATTCCACGCAGCGAACTCCAAGCTGTGCAAATGGGCCAAGCTGCCTTGCCAGCGGGCAAACGGAGTTGACCAATACTGACCATAAGGAATGAACGCAGCACGACGGCCGTGTGCTGCGCTGTTGTTGAGGGTGGATGCGGTGCTCATGTAAATATTCTTTGTGGGAAGTGAATCAAGCCGCTGTGCGCTTGGCAATGCGATCCACGATTTCCGGCATCAAGGCTTGCGGGTCGCCCTCGGCGCATGCTGTTTGAAGGGTTTGTTGAATGGCCAAAGCCACGGTGCGATCGGCATCTGTGTTGAGCGCCATTTCGTTGTAGTAACTCAAGTCTTTGAGTGCATTGGCCATGCTAAAGCGCAAGCCTGACGTGTCGTGGTTGGCCAAAAAGGGTTTCAGTCGGTCCAAGGCCGCACCCCATCCGCCGCCCATGGCCAGCACATCCACAAAGGTTTGCGCATTCACACCGGCGCGTTGTGCACATGCTGCCGCTTCGGCCAGCAAAGTCACTGAACCGAGGGAGACGTAGTTGTGCAGCAACTTCATGCGGTGGCCCGAACCCACAGGGCCGGCATGAACGATATTTTCTGCAAAACACGACAGCAGAGGTTTGCATTGTTCAAACAGTGCATCGTCAGCGCCCACCAAGAGGTTGAGTTTGCCCAGCGCCGCCTCTTTGGGGGTGCGTGTCATGGGCGCATCTAAAAATCGACCACCTGCGGCGTTCACTGCTTGTGCGACTTTGTCAGTTGATGCGGGCACGGCTGTTGAGCAATCGATGACGAGGGTGCCTGCTTGCAAACCTTGCAACACACCTTCATGGCCCATCAGCACGGCTTCGACTTGCGGTGTGCCGGTGACACACAAGATCACCACATCCGATTGCGCGGCCAGCTCCTTGGGTGTTTGGCAGGTGCGGGCGCCGGCGGCAAGCAGATCGGTCAGGGGCTGATTGCCCGGGTGCTCTAGCACCGACAGGCGCCAGCCATGCTTGAGCAAGTTGCTGGCAATGCCGTGTCCCATCATGCCAATGCCAATCATGCCAATGTGTTTCATAAACTGCTTTCAGTGATGCTGCTGGGCTACATGCCCGCAGCGTGTTTGATTTTCTCAGTGAGTTGCACGCCACGCCATTGGCCGCTGTCGACCAAAAATTTCACGGTCTCTTTGATCTCTGTGTGCACGGCAATGGTGGCGGGCGTCAAGCGCTCGTGCTCGGTGCTGAACAAATAATTGGGCCGCTTGAGTTGTGCATCTGAGATGGGCAAGTGGCGCAGGTCGGTGGCCAAGCGGTCTTCCATCATGGTCGCTGAAATCGGTTTGATGGTGGCGCCCATGCCGTCTTTCACACACAGCAAGAGCAGGGACAAAGAGTCAATTTCGGCCACCACATTCATTTGCAAATTGCGTTGGTCAAATTCATGCGCAATCCGTCTGCGAAGTCCGTGGATGCCGGTGGGCAGGATCAGCGGCAATTGGGCCACTTCATCGCAGCGAATGCTTTTGCGCCGTTGCGAGACCATGGTGCTGTCTTGGGGCAACATCAAGAACAGGTCTTCTTCCAGCAAGCTTTCGTGCGGCAGATCGGGCGCCGCGTCATGGCCAAACAAAATAGCCAGATCGAGCTGCGTCAAACGCATCATTTGCGCGATGTGTCCGCTCAGGCCTTCCACGATGTTGAGGATGATGCCCGGGTACTTGTCGCGCATGCGTCGCATCAAAGGCGCACCCAAGGCGCACAAGGTGGTGGAGGCAAGTCCGACCGACACCATGCCCTGAATCGAGCCGGGTTCTTGACGCGCAATCACCAGGGCTTGCTCGAGTTGGCGCAACATAAACCGGGCATGTTGCAACAAGGCTGCCCCGTTGGGCGTGGGTACAACGCCCTTGGCGGATCGAATGAGCAGTGTTTTCCCTACCTCTTCTTCGAGTTTGGAGAGCTGTTGGCTCAAAGCGGGTTGCGCAATGTAGAGCTGGCGCGATGCTTTGGCCAAGCTGCCGCACTCGACGATGCGAACGAAATATTGCAGTTGTTTCAGATT
>CANFJA010000169.1 GCA_947447235.1 Comamonadaceae bacterium | reverse complement strand
GGTCTGGGGCCCCGAAGATTTGCTGGGCCCACGCGCGCCGGGTTTGTCAGGCGCTGTGGATATTTTGGGTCGTCGCTTTCCGAGCTACGACTTGCTGTTGATCGTCATTGGCCCGGTGGTGCTGGGCCTGTTGTGGTTGCTGCTCACGCACACCCGCTTTGGCACCTTGGTGCGGGCGGCCACCCAAGACCGCGAGATGGTGGGCGCTTTGGGCATTCACCAACGCTGGCTGTTCACCAGCGTGTTCGCACTGGGTTGTGCGCTGGCCGGTTTGGGCGGCGCCTTGCAGTTGCCCCGTGAACCCGCCAACCTGGGGTTGGATTTGCTGACCATTGGCGACGCGTTTGTGATCGTGGTGGTCGGCGGCATGGGGTCCATTCCGGGCGCCTATGTCGCAGCGCTGATGATTGCCGAGATCAAGGCCCTGTGCGTAGGCTTGGGCACCGTCGAGCTTTGGGGCATGTCGTTTGCGTTTTCCAAACTCACCTTGGTGGCCGAATTTTTGGTGATGGCCGTGGTGCTGATGGTGCGCCCCTGGGGCCTGATGGGCAAACCCCAAAGCACGCCCCGCCACGGCGGTGAAGCAGAAGCGCCGCTGCGCTTGGGCGGTCGCGGCCAACTGCTGGTGTGGGTGTTGTGTGGCTTGGTGCTGTGGGCCTTGCCTCTGTTGACGGCGCAGTCGCCCTACACCACGGTGCTGGCGATTGACCTGCTGACGGCAGCGCTGTTTGCCTGCAGCTTGCACTTCATCATGGGGCCGGCCGGCATGCATTCGTTTGGCCATGCCGCTTACTTTGGCCTGGGCGCGTATGTGGCGGCCTTGCTGGCCTTGCGCGCGAACATGCCGATGGAATTGACCTTGGTGTGCGCGCCGCTGCTCACCGCGGTGGCCGCTGCTGTGTTTGGTTGGTTCTGTGTGCGCTTATCGGGCGTGTACCTGGCCATGCTGACCTTGGCCTTTGGCCAAATCTTGTGGTCGATTTGCTTCCAGTGGGACAACTTCACCGGCGGCAGCAACGGGCTCACCGGCGTGTGGCCCAGCCCCTGGCTGGCCGACAAGCGCATGTACTACTACCTCACGCTCGCCCTGTGCGGCTTGAGCGTGTACGCACTGCGGCGCATGTTGTTTGCACCCTTTGGCTATGCCCTGCGCGCCAGCCGTGACTCGGTGCTGCGCGCCGAAGCGATTGGCATGAACGTGAAAGGTTTGCAGTGGGCGGGCTTTGTGGTGGCCGCCGCCTTTGCCGGTTTGGCGGGCGCTTTGTTTGCGTTCTCCAAAGGCAGCATTTCGCCCGACGCCCTGGGCGTGTCCAAGTCGGTCGACGGCTTGGTCATGGTCTTGCTCGGCGGCGTGCAAACCGTGGTGGGCCCACTGGTGGGTGCTGTCACCTTCACCGGTCTGCAAGACAGCATCGCGCGCAGCACCGACTATTGGCGTGCGGTCCTGGGTGGCACCATCTTGCTGCTGGTGATGGTCTTCCCGCAGGGCTTGGCAGGTTTTGTCAGCAGCCAATTACAAACACGCACGCCGCGTCAAGGGAGCACCGTGTGAAGAAACTCATGCAACAAAACCACACAGCAGTCCCAAAATGGGACTAAAATCAATCTATGCATTTGGTTTCATTGCCCCCATTGCTAAGCTTCATCGCCAAGCACCCAGATGCAAAGCAGTCGGTGCTGGCATGGTGCGATGAAGTCAAGAAGGCGAAGTGGCGGCAACCCACCGACATCAAAGCCCAATATGCCAGCGTCAGCATTTTGAAAAACCGACGTGTGGTCTTCAATCTCAAAGGCAATGAGTACAGACTGATCGTTGCGGTGGCTTACCAAATGGGCTTTGTGTATGTCAAGTTCATTGGCAGTCACATCGACTATGACGCCGTAGATGCCAACACGGTAGAACAGTTTTAAAGGAACCGATCATGGACATTCGACCGATTCGCACCAAAGCAGATTACAAAGCGGCACTCAAAGCCGTGTCAGCACTTGTCGATGCTGACCCCAAGCGCGGTACGGCAGACGCTGACCGCTTAGAGGTGCTTGGAACGCTCCTTGAAGCTTATGAGGCGCAACACTTTCACATTGAGTTGCCCGATCCGATTGAAGCCATCAAATTTCGCATGGAGCAACAAGGCTTGAGCGCCAAAGATTTGACGCCGATGATCGGTGGACTCAACCGCGTTTACGAAGTGCTCAATCGCAAGCGTCCTCTGAGTATTGCGATGGTGCGTCGCTTGCATGAGGGCTTGGGCATATCTGCTGATTGCCTCATCCGTGATGTGGGCTGCGTTGTATGAGCCTGCTTCACGTTCAAGGGCTGGGCAAATCGTTTGGCGGCAACCGTGCAGTGGACGACATCAGCTTCAGTCTCGCCCCCGGCGAGTTGTTGGCCCTGATCGGGCCCAATGGCGCCGGCAAGTCGACCACCTTCAACATGCTCAACGGCCAGTTGCAACCCGACAGCGGCAGCATCACGCTGGATGGCCATAACCTGGTGGGGCGCAAGCCGCGCGAGGTGTGGCAGATGGGGGTGAGTCGCACCTTTCAGATCGCCGAAACCTTCAGCTCGCTCACCGTCGCAGAGAACGTGCAAATGGCCTTGCTGTCGGATGACGCACGCTTGTTTGCCATGTGGCGGCGTGCCACCTTGTACCGCCGCGCCGACGCCCTGGCCTTGCTGGCCCAAGTGGGCTTGGTGGCGCAAGCGGATCGCCCGTGCAGCGAACTCGCCTACGGCGACGTGAAGCGCTTGGAGCTGGCGATTGCCATGGCCAACCAACCGCGCTTGCTGCTGATGGACGAACCCACCGCGGGCATGGCCCCGGCCGAGCGCAACAAACTCATGGCCCTCACACGTGAGCTGGTGACACAACGCGGCATGGCCGTGCTGTTCACCGAGCACAGCATGGATGTGGTGTTTGGCTTTGCAGACCGCATCATCGTGCTGGCCCGTGGGCGCTTGATTGCCCAGGGCCAGGCGCAAGAGATTCGCGACCACCCCAAAGTGCAAGAGGTCTACTTTGGCAGCGGCAAAACCTTTGAACGGAAAGTACCGGCATGAACCCGAGCCCCAACACCTTGCTGCACACGCAAGGCCTCAACGCCTGGTATGGTGCGGCGCACATCTTGTTCGACGTCGACCTGCACGTGGGACGCGGCGAGGTGGTGGCCCTGATGGGGCGCAACGGCGCCGGCAAGTCGACCACGCTCAAGGCCATCATGGGGCTCACGCCTAGGCGCAGCGGCCAGGTGCAGTTTTTGAACCACGACATCTCGCAGGCCGAGCCCTACCAAGTGGCACGCCAAGGTTTGGGCTTTGTGCCCGAAGACCGCCGCGTGTTCAGCGAGCTCACGGTGCTGGAAAACCTGAGCGTGGGCCGACAGGCCGCACGCCACTTTCCCGATGGCACGCCCGCGCCGTATTGGACGCACGAAAAATTGTTCAAACTGTTTCCCAACCTCGGTGAAATGCAAGACCGCGCAGGGGGCCGCATGAGCGGCGGCGAGCAGCAAATGCTCACCGTGGCGCGCACCTTGATGGGCAACCCCTTGCTGGTGCTGCTCGACGAACCGTCTGAGGGCGTGGCGCCGGTGATCGTGGAGCAAATGGCCGACATGATCTTGGCCCTCAAAGCCGAAGGTGTGAGCATTTTGTTGTCTGAGCAAAATCTGCACTTTGCACAATGGGTGGCCGACCGCGCTTATGTGCTCGAAAAAGGTCAGATCCGGCACGAGGCACCGATGCATGTGTTGGTCGATGATGAAGAGATCCGTCGCAACTACTTGAGCGTTTGAGCTCCACACGATGAAGCCTGTCCATCTGTCTGTCAACGGCGCGTCGCACAGCCTGCCCCTGACGCACCACACCACCTTGCTGCACGCGCTGCGCAATGACTTGGGCCTCAACGGCCCCAAGT
>CANFJA010000168.1 GCA_947447235.1 Comamonadaceae bacterium | reverse complement strand
GTTGGAGGCTTGCAAGGAAGTCGGCATCGATGAGGTCATGCCCAAACCCTTTGACCGTCATTCATTGATCAACCGCGTCTTGCATTACTGCGGGCAAGACCAGCCCGTCATCGCCAACTAAGCCCAAGTCAACAGGCCCTAGGGCAGCACTTGCCCGTCTATGATGACCGGTTGTTTGCAGTGCCCACCCCATGACCACCTATTTGAACGAAGTGCGCCGTCGGCGCACCTTTGCCATCATCTCCCACCCCGACGCGGGCAAGACCACGCTGACCGAAAAGCTGTTGCTGTTCTCGGGCGCGATTCAAATTGCCGGCTCGGTCAAAGCGCGCAAAGCCAGTCGACACGCCACCAGCGATTGGATGGAAATTGAAAAGCAACGTGGCATCTCAGTGGCGTCCTCGGTCATGCAGATGCTCTACCGCGACCACGTCATCAACCTGCTCGACACCCCCGGCCACAAAGACTTCAGCGAAGACACCTACCGCGTGCTCACCGCCGTGGACTCGGCGCTGATGGTCATCGACGCTGCCAACGGTGTGGAGGCGCAAACCCGTCGCTTGATCGAGGTGTGCCGTCAACGCGACACCCCCATCATCACCTTCGTCAACAAGATGGACCGTGAGGTGCGCGACCCGCTCGACATACTGGACGAGGTCGAACGCGAACTCGGCATGCCCTGCGTGCCCATGACCTGGCCCGTGGGCCAAGGCAAATCGTTTGGCGGCATCATCAATTTGCGCACGCAAGCCATGACCGTGTTTGACTCCGGCAGCGAACGCTTGCCCCAAGACTTTGAGACACACCCGCTGGCACAGCAAGACCAACTGGCCCAACGTTTTGGCAGCGACTGGGTGGCAGCCATGGACAGCATGGAACTGGCAACAGGGGCTTCGCCCAGCTTTGACAAAGAGGCCTTCTTGGCGGGCAAACAAACGCCGGTGTTCTTTGGCTCGGGCGTGAACAACTTTGGGGTGATGGAAGTGCTCGACGCCCTGGTTGACCTGGCCCCCTCTCCGCGCCCCCGCATGAGCCACCTGGTGGTCAACAAACAAGCGGTGGACAAAACCATCCAGCCCGAAGACGCAGGTTTTTCGGGCGTGGTGTTCAAGGTGCAAGCCAACATGGATGCCAACCACCGTGACCGCATCGCCTTTGTGCGCGTGGCCTCGGGCCAGTACAAGCCGGGCATGAAACTCAAGGTGCAACGCACCGCCAAAGAACTGCGCCCCACTTCGGTGGTGACCTTTCTGAGCCAACGCCGCGAAGCGGTAGACGAAGCCTTTGCGGGCGACATCATCGGTTTCACCACCCACGGCGGCGTGCAGCTGGGCGACACCATCACCGATGGCGCGGCCTTGCAGTTCACCGGCCTGCCCTTCTTTGCGCCCGAGTTGTTCATGACTGTGATTCTGAAAAACCCCTTGCGTACCAAACAGCTGCAAACTGGTTTGGAGCAGTTGGGCGAAGAAGGCGCCATCCAGGTGTTCAAACCCGAAGTGGGCGGAGCCATGCTGCTGGGAGCCATTGGTCAACTGCAATTCGAAGTGGTACAACACCGACTCAAGGCCGAGTACGACTGCGATGTGCGCTTAGAAAACAGCAGCTACACCGGTGCTCGGTGGATCAGCGCCGACACCCCTGCCGAGTTGCGCGAATTCACCCACGCCTACCCACAGCGCATGGCCTTGGACGCGGCCAACACCTTGGCCTATTTGTGCACGTCCCCGTACGACGTGCGCTTGGCGCAAGAGCGTTTCCCGAAAATTCACTTTCACCCCTTGCGTGAGCATGCGGGGTTGGCGTTGTCTTCAGCGGGTTGATTTTCTTCGTTGTCTTGTCGCGAAGAGAAGCTCAGGGGCATTGCCCTAGGCGCCTCTTCGCTGCGCTCAGAATGTCGCGACGGGCAACGCCCCTGAGCCGCTCTTCTTGTGGGGCGACATACAACAGCTCGCAGCACAAAAAGCAAGCGTCAACTAGGCACGCGCCAACACCGGCCCCAAAGCCACGCCCGTGTGCGTGCCCAGCTTCACCACCGCTTCCGGTGTGTCGGCTGCCACGATCAAGCCACCTCCGTCGCCCCCCTCGGGCCCCAGGTCAATGATCCAGTCGGCCTCGGCAATCACATCCAGGTCGTGCTCAATCACCACCACGCTGTGACCGCCATCCACCAGTCGGTGCAACACGCAAATCAGCTTGTCCACATCGGCCATGTGCAGGCCCACGGTGGGTTCGTCCAGCACATACAGCGTGTGCGGGGCTTTGTTGCCGCGCCGGGTCACGTCGTCACGCACCTTGCTCAACTCGGTCACCAGCTTGATGCGTTGCGCCTCACCGCCACTCAAGGTGGGTGAAGGCTGGCCCAAGGTCAGGTAACCCAGGCCCACGTCTTTGAGCAGTTGCAGCGGGTGGCTGATGTTGGGCATGGTGGCAAAGAAGTCCACCGCCTCGTCCACCTCCATTTGCAGCACCTCGCCAATGCTTTTGCCGCGCCAGCTCACCGCCAAGGTCTCGGGGTTGAAGCGTGCGCCGTGGCAGGTTTCGCACGGCACTTTCACGTCGGGCAAAAAGCTCATCTCGATGGTGCGCAAGCCTTGGCCTTCGCAGGTGTGGCAACGCCCCTCCCCGGTGTTGAAGCTGAAACGCCCAGGGCCATAGCCACGCGCTTTGGCTTCCAGCGTTTCGGCAAACAACTTGCGGATGGTGTCCCAAAACCC
The DNA here is from genome assembly GCA_947447235.1 of Comamonadaceae bacterium. Classification (GTDB taxonomy): domain Bacteria; phylum Pseudomonadota; class Gammaproteobacteria; order Burkholderiales; family Burkholderiaceae_C; genus Limnohabitans. The sequence goes on along the minus strand of CANFJA010000168.1, from coordinate 1,206 downwards.
AATGTAGGTGGCGGGGCAGCTGCGCGGTGTTTTGCCAATTGGCGTTTGATCCACCTCCAGCACACGGTCTATGCCCGCGTAGCCCGACACCTCGGTGCAGCCCACCCAGTTGGGGTGCTGGCCCTCGTCATCGGCTTTGCGGCCCGCTTGGGTGGTGCGCTGCGCCACAGCCGCCGCCACGTTGTGCAACAGCACATCGCGCGCCAGGGTGGACTTGCCCGAACCCGAGACGCCTGTGACCGCCACCAAGCGTTTGAGGGGAATGTCCACACTCACCTCGCTCAGGTTGTGCAAGGATGCGCCTTCCAGGCTCAAAAACGTCAAGGCTTCAGCGTCCATCGCCCGTCGCGCTTGCAGCGGGTGGCGCATCGCGTGCAACAAATAGCGGCCGGTTTGCGAGTCGGCTTGGTCGGTGATGTTTTTCACCGAGCCTTCGGCCATCAAGCGACCGCCGCGTTTGCCAGCGCTCGGCCCAATGTCGATGATGTGGTCGGCGCGGCGGATGGTGTCTTCGTCGTGCTCGACCACCACCAAGGTGTTGCCTTTTTCGCTGAGCACGTGCAGTGCGTTCAACAAAATCTGGTTGTCGCGGGCGTGCAGGCCGATGGTGGGCTCGTCCAGCACGTAGCACACGCCTTGCAAGTTGCTGCCCAGCTGCGCGGCCAGTCGAATGCGCTGCGCTTCGCCGCCACTCAAGGTGGGTGCACCACGGTCCAGAGTGAGGTAGCCCAAGCCCACTTGCTCCAAGAACTCCAAGCGGCTTTTGATCTCGGGCAACAGGTCGCGGGCAATGTCGGCGTCGCGTCCGTGCAAGCCCACCGTCTCGGCCCAGCGACGCACGTCGGTCACGCTCAAGCGGGCGATCTCGGTGATGCCCACCCCCGCAAACTTCACCGCACGTGCGGTGACGTTCAAGCGCGTGCCTTCACAGGTGGGGCAGGCGGCGTCGACCAAGTCGTCCACATCGGGCTCGGCAAAGGTTTGCTCACGGCCTTTGTCTTTGTCGTCGCGCACCGAGTCGTCCAGCACCTTGCGCTGGTCTTTGTCGAGCTTGACGCCTGTGCCCACGCAGTCGGTACACCAGCCGTGCTTGCTGTTGTACGAGAACAAGCGCGGGTCCAACTCGGCATACGAGGTGTCACACACCGGGCAGGCGCGTTTGGTGGAGTAAGCGTCCAAGCGGCCAATGCTGTTGGTCTCGGCACC
>CANFJA010000167.1 GCA_947447235.1 Comamonadaceae bacterium | reverse complement strand
GTTCGGCAAATTCACGCACGGTGCTGAAAAAATGCAGGTCGTCGCGCAGTAGCAGGGGCAGGTCGTGATCACGCGCCACAGCGCGCAGGGCTTGCAGCACACGCCAGTCGCCGGGGGCGGTGAGCACCAGGGCTTGGGGTTTGAGGTGTTCAATGGCGCGGTTCAAGGCATCGGCCAAGGTGCTGGGTGCGTCAGGCGCATCGAGCGTGGTGTAGTGCAAGGGCCAGCCTTGCGCGCGCAGGTTCTGCGCGAAGTGGCGCATGGCGCTCAAGAAAACAGTGGTGCGTTGTTTGGACGAGGGGATGTGGGTGGACTCTTGCATGACCTCGGCCATCCACACGGCGTCGCATCGGGGATCGAAGTCTTGCAGGGAGGTGGCGTCGAGGTTGAGCTGGTCGCCCAGCACGATCACCAAATGGCGCAGTGCAGTGGTGCTCAAGAGACGGTCTTCTTTTGCGCGCGACAGGCGTCAGAGCAGTACAGCACGTGGTCCCAGTTTTTGGCCCAGGCCTTGCGCCAGGTCATGGGCCGTTGACACACCGCACAGGGCTTGCTGGGCAGGGATTGTTTGTTGCCTTTGAAGCTGTGCGGCGCAGACATTCACTCTCCCGGCATGTTTTGGTGCAAACGCACCACGCGGGAGGCGCGTTTGCGAAAGCGGATGTTGAGCAGCTCCACCATCAACGAGAACGCCATGGCGAAGTAGATGTAACCCTTGGGCACATGGTGACCAAAGCCTTCGGCCACCAGCACCACGCCGACGACGACCAAGAAGGTGAGGGCGAGCATTTTGATGGAAGGGTGGCGTGACACAAACTGGCCGATGGCGTTGGCGAACAGCATCATCAAACCGACCGATGTGATCACGGCGGCAATCATGATGGCCACTTCATCGACCATGCCCACGGCGGTGATGATGGAGTCAAGCGAGAACACCAGGTCGATCACCATGATTTGCAGCACCACGCTGGTCAGGGTGGCTTTGACGCTGCTGTTCATGGCATCTTCTTCGCCCTCTAAGGACTGGTGAATTTCGCCGGTGCTTTTCCAGATCAGAAACAAGCCACCCAGGATCAAGATGAGGTCACGCCCAGAAATGGCCTGGCCCATGAGGCTAAACAGCGGTTCGACCAAACCCACGATCCAGGCCAGCACCAGCAGCAAACCAATGCGCATGAACATGGCCATGAACAGGCCGATGCGTCGCGCCAGGTCTTGTTGGGCGCGCGGCAGTTTGTCGACCAAGATGGAAATGAAGATGATGTTGTCGATGCCCAGCACCAGCTCTAACAGCGTGAGGGTGGCGAATGCAATCCATGCTTGTGGGTCGGTCAAAAGTTCCATGTGTGTCTCCTTGGTGTCAGCATAACCAAGGCTGAAAGAACTTGAAGACTGTGAGGTAAACCTGCGTCAAATACGGCCGTGCCAGCGAATTTTTTGAGCAGGCAGCTGTTGCCTTCTTCAAAAAGAAAAAACGGCCCCCCGATAAAGGGGGCCGTTTTCAATGTTTGGTGGTGATAGGTGGATTTGAACCACCGACATCAGCATTATGAATGCTGCGCTCTAACCGACTGAGCTATATCACCAACAGGCCAAAATTATAGCGAATTTAGGCGATGCATTGACACAACCCATCTCGGCTCAGTTCAGCAAGACATAGCCCTTGTCAATCAAGCATTTGCGCAAGTCAGTGATGGCGTTGTTGGATTCAAACTGATCGCCGTGTCGTTGGATGAGTGCCCTTTGACAGTTCGTTGCATCAACATGGTATTGGTGGAGTGCGTCACCTTGCAGGTTGACTGCGGGTGTGTGAATCCGATGTGCATTGGACATGCTTGAAGGCCAAATCCCCGAGCAAGCACACAGCGTTGCGGACAAGCAGACGGCCAACGTCACATGGACGGGGCGTCGGGAGAATTGAAAGTGCATCCATGAATTATATAAAAAATATAAAAATACTTTAATTCATATTTTTTATGAATTCATCTGACGCAATATCTGACACCAACACCCAACACCCAACACCCAACACCCAACACCCAGCAGCTAACGTTTGACAAGGCGCGCGCTCAACTTCAAGAGCAACAGAGAAATGGCAAAGCCCGTGATGTCGCCCATGAACATCACCTCCAAGCCAGATATGAAATCAGTGGTCAGTCCATTCCAATAAATCACCAACTGATTGAGTGCGCTGTTGGTCAATGAAAAGATGAGCCCCATTTTGATCAAGTTGTTGAGCTTGAGTTGTTCAAGGAATCCACCCAGTCTGAAAGTGCCTGTCACCAGTTTGAGTGCCAGCAGGGGGGACAAGGCGTTGACCAAGGCCAATTCAATGCTGACACCGAGATGGTTTGGAAAATAAAAAAAGAGGCCAGCCACCAGTGACACGGTGGCAATGCTCAAGGCGCCCATGAAGCTGAAGATGAGCACCATCAAAAATTTGATGCCACTGGGGATGTGTACAAGGTGCGCGCCAGGCACCAAGTGAAGAAATGGCGTGGCTGCGTTGTTGACGGCGTAAATCGTTGCAAACGCCAGAGTGAGTGCCGTGAACTGAACGGCATTGTTTTCATACCAGGTGTTGGTGGTCATGTCTTCTAGGGGGCTGTGTCCAAGCGTTGGGGTTGGCGCGCAGTTTACTCAGTCGAGACACTGGCTTGGATCAAGCCTAAGATCCAGGTATGAGACGTTTCTGCCTTTTGATGCGGGGCAGTTGGTTCAGCACCCCATCCCACGGCACCTGCACACGGTTTGATTTGGAGAAAAGTATGAACATGACGCATTACATGGAGTTGTTGGCTGTCAATCAGCCCTGGAACTTGTTGATTTTTATGGGCGTGCCCGTGGTGTTGGCGGAAACCTTGGCCATCACCGAGTTGTATTTGTTGTTCACGCGCTTGCGCAGCGGCTTTGTGCACAGCCTCAACCGCGCTGCAGGGCTGATCGTAGGGGTCTATTTCATCGGCGTGATTGGCTATTTGCTGACCACGGCGGTGGTGCCCATCACCCAAGCCGGTGAGTGGCGTACGGCGATTGACGTGATTGCGGTGGGCAGCTATTTGATCGGAGGTCTGCCTCTGATTTACATCGCTGCACAAGAGCTTGGTTGGGTCAACCGCGGCGCCGATGCCGAACACAAGATGAAGGTGCATGCCACCTGCGTGGCCCTGTTTTTGGTGTTTGGCCACATCGCCATGATCGCGGGCATGCTCGACCCTTCGCTGCTCTCAGGCGGCACGGCCACCGAGCAGGCCATGCCCATGTCGCACAGCCATTGACATCAAGCTGTGCATTGAGCGTCAAGGTGGCGCTCAGTCCACTTTGGCGCCCGAGGTGCGCACCATGTGCGCCCACTGCGCCACCTCATTGCGCATGAAGATGCCAAATTCTTCTGGGGTGTCACCCACGGCTTCGGCCCCTTGGCCAGCCAACTGCTCACGGATGGCGGGCAGTTTCAAGAGCTTCACCACCTCGTTGTTCAAGCGGGCCACGACCTCACGGGGCGTGCCTGCAGGCGCGAACAAGCCGGACCAGGCATAGGTCACAAAGCCTTTCACGCCGGCTTCTTCCACCGTGGGTACGTCGGGCAGTTGCGCCACACGTTTTTTGCTCGACACTGCCAAGATCTTGACCTTGCCGGAGCGCACGTGCGCAATGCCTGTGGGCATGTTGATGAACATCATGTTGACCTGTCCGCCCAGCAAGTCGGCAATGGCAGGTGGGCCGCCTTTGTAGGGCACGTGCACGGCTTCCATGCCGGTCATGTTTTTGAACAGCTCAGTGGAGAGATGCGTCGAGGTGCCTTGCCCCGTGGAGGCGTAAGACAGGTTGGACGATTTGTTTTTGCCCAGCGCAATCAACTCTTTGACGTTGTTGGCGGGCACAGCAGGGTTGATGATCAAGATGTTGGGCACTGTGCCCACCAGCACGATGGGCGCGAGGTCTTTGAGCGGGTCGTAGTTGAGCTTGCTGTAGAGCGAGGTGTTGATGGCCACGATCTC
>CANFJA010000166.1 GCA_947447235.1 Comamonadaceae bacterium | reverse complement strand
TGGCCACCGTGCTGGTGTTCGCGGTCACCCGCGTGATCTTTATTCCGCAAGGCGAGTTTGTTGCCTATGGCGCGTTGACGCTGGCGATTTTGCAAACCGGCAAAGTGCCCGGCACCGTGTGGTTGCTGCTGCTCTTGGCCGCCTGCGCGAGCCTGATGGAGTTGTTCACCCGCTGGCAGCATGACGGCCACTGGGGCAAGGCCGTGCGTGCCGCCCTCAAGACCTTGGTCGCACCCCTGCTGATTTCTGGCCTCACCCTGTGGGCCGCCCCCCAGCAATTTCCCATCGCCGTGCAAGCGGTGTTGAGCGTGGCCATCGTCACCACCTTTGGCCCCTTGGTCTATCGCGTGGCCTACCAGTCGCTGGAAGACGCCACGCCCTTGGTGCTGCTGATCGTCTCGGTCGGCGTGCACTTTGCGATGACCGGTTTTGGTTTGTTGTTCTTTGGCGCCGAGGGCTACCGCAACCCGGCATTCTGGGGCGAGAGCTTCGAGCTGGGACCGGTGCGCGTGTCGGGCCAGACCCTGATCATCTTTGCCTGCGCCGCCTTGCTGATCGCCATGCTGTGGCTGTTTTTTGAGCGCAGCCTGTTTGGCAAAGCCTTGCGTGCCACCGCGGTCAACCGCACCGGTGCGCGCTTGATGGGCATCTCCACCCACACCTCGGGCCAACTCACCTTCATGATGGCCGCCCTGATTGGCGCCGTCTCAGGCCTGTTGATCGGCCCCACCACCACCGTGTTTTACGACTCGGGTTTTCTGATCGGTCTCAAAGGCTTTGTGGCCGCCGTGGTGGCCGGTTTGTCGAGCTACCCCGGCGCCATGCTGGGGGCTTTGTTTGTCGGCATCGTGGAGTCGTTTGGATCGTTTTGGGCCAGCGCCTTCAAAGAGGTGATTGTGTTCACCCTGATTCTTCCTGTGCTGCTGTGGCGCTCGCTGCAAGGCGGCCATTCTGACGAGGACCATTGAGATGACTCTGCTGCGTTTCAAATGGCCGGCCTTGTTGGCCTTGGTGCCTGTGTTGGCTGTGCTGCCCATGCCTGACTTCTGGATCTTCCAGCTCAACTACATCGGTCTGTATGCGTTGACCTGCCTGGGGCTGGTCTTGCTCACAGGCGTGGCGGGGTTGACCTCGTTTGGTCAGGCTGCATTTGTCGGCATTGGGGCCTACACCACGGCGTGGCTGACCCTCAACCTGGACCTCTCGCCTTGGCTGACCTTGTTCGTGGGCTTGGCGCTGACGGGCTTGAGCGCCTTGGTGGTGGCCCTGATCACCCTGCGCATGTCGGGCCACTACCTGCCACTGGCGACCATCGCCTGGGGCCTGTCGCTGTATTACCTGATGGGCAACCTCGATGCCCTGGGCAAGTACGACGGCTTGCTCGGCCTCAAAAGCTTGTCCATCGGCAGCTTTGACCTGGGCCAGGGTCGTCCCTTTTTTGTGCTCACCTGGTGGCTGCTGCTCGCCTCGGCCTTGGGCTTTGAGCGCTTGCTCGACTCACGCGTGGGGCGTGTGATTCGCTCGCTCAAAACCGGCACCCAAATGGCCGAAGCCATGGGCATCAACACCTTCCGCTACAAAGTCATCACCTTCGTGATGGCGGCCTTGCTGGCCTCGGTGGCGGGTTGGTTGATGGCGCACTTTCAGCGCACCGTCAACCCCTCAGCCTTTGGCTTGAAGATGGGCATCGAATACCTGTTCATGGCCGTGGTCGGTGGCGTGGGCCACATTTGGGGCGCAGTGGTGGGCGCGGGCCTGATCAAACTGCTCGACGACCAACTCCAGGTGCTGCTGCCCAAGCTGATTGGCACCAGCGGCAGCTATGAGGTGGTTGTGTTTGGCATCGCCTTGGTGATGGTGCTCAAGTACCTGCCCGACGGCCTGTGGTCGCTGGTGGCACGCTGGGTGCCGCGCCGCGACCGCGAAGTCAACTGGGGAGAGGCGGCGCCCCTGAGCGAACGCAGCAAACCTGCGCGCGGCGCGTTGGTGCTGGAGGTGCAAGACATCCGCAAAGCGTTTGGCGGCTTGGTGGCGGTCAACGACATCCGCTTCCAAATCAAGGCGGGTCACATCGTGGGCTTGATTGGTCCCAACGGCGCGGGCAAGTCCACCACCTTCAACCTGATCACCGGGGTGTTGTCGCTCACCTCCGGCGTGGTGCGCTTTCGGGGTGAGACCATCAGCGGCCTGCCCTCGCGCGAGATTGCGCGCCGTGGCATGGCGCGCACCTTCCAGCACGTGAAGATGATTCCTGACATGACTGTGCTGGAAAACGTGGCACTGGGCGCCTACAGCCGGGGCCACCAAGGCGTGCTGGCAGGCATGCTGGGCACCAACGCACGCGAAGAGCAACAGCTGTTCAAAGAAGCCCAACGCCAGCTCGAACGCATTGGCATTGGCCACTTGATGCACGAGTTGGCCGGCAACCTGGCCATGGGCCCCCAACGCCTGATGGAGATTGCCCGCGCCCTGTGTGCCGACCCCGCCCTGCTGCTGCTGGACGAACCGGCTGCGGGTTTGCGCCACAAAGAAAAACAAGGCTTGGCCGATGTGCTGCGCCAACTGCGTGACGAAGGCCTGAGCATTTTGCTGGTCGAGCACGACATGGACTTGGTCATGCAAGTGTGTGACCACCTGGTGGTGATGGAGTTTGGCACCTTGCTGACCGAAGGCACCCCCGAAGAGATTCAACAAAGCCCGGTGGTGCGCGCTGCGTACCTGGGCACAGAACACTGAGCAGGCCCCGCCATGACACACCCCTTGCTTGAAGTGCGCACGCTGCGCGCTGGCTACGGCAAAGCCGAAGTGCTGCACGGCATCGACCTGCAGGCCGACAAAGGCCAGGTCATCACCGTGATTGGCCCCAATGGCGCTGGCAAATCCACCTTGCTCAACAGCCTGATGGGCTTGCTGCCCACACGTGGCAACGTGCGCTACAACGGCGAAGACATCAGCGCGTTGACGCTGGAAGAACGCGTGCTGCTGGGCCTGGCCTTGGTGCCCGAAAAGCGCGAGCTGTTTGGCAGCATGACGGTGCTGGACAACCTGGAGCTGGGCGGTTTTCGGCAAATGCGCTTGGGCAACCGCCAATGGCGTGCGCGCATGGCCGATGTGTTTGACCTGTTCCCGCGCTTGAGAGAGCGCAGCACCCAGTTGGCCGGCACGCTGTCGGGGGGCGAGCGCCAAATGCTGGCGGTGGGCCGCTCGCTGATGTCGCGCCCCGAAGTGCTGATGCTCGACGAGCCCAGCCTGGGGCTGGCACCGCTGATCGTCAAAGAAATCTTCGCCATCATCGAGACGCTGCGCCAGACGGGTGTGACCATCGTGCTGGTGGAACAAAACGCGCGCGCCGCGCTGGCCGTGGCCGACCACGGCTATGTGCTGGAGATGGGCGATGTGAGCCTGCATGGCAAAGCCGCTGACTTGGCACAAGACACCCGCGTGATCGACACCTACCTGGGCGCTGCCCGCGCCAAAGCCTGAGCCCCATGAGCGACTACCAACCCCGTCTCAACGACATCCAATTCATCTTGAACCAGGTGCTGCATGCCCCTGAGCGCCTGGCCGAGTTACCCGTCTTTCAAGAGGTCGATGCCGAGCTGATGGCCCAAGTGCTAGATGAAGCAGGCAAGTTTGTGGCCGCCGAAATTGCGCCCTTGAACCGCAGCGGCGACGAAGTGGGCGCGCAGTGGCACCAAGGTGCGGTCACCATGCCCCCCGGCTTCAAAGACGCTTACCAAGCCTTTTGGCAGGCCGGCTGGGCCTCGCTCACCACCGCCACCGAAGACGGCGGCCAAGCCCTGCCTGCGGTGCTCGAGAGCGTGCTGTACGAATGGTTGTCCGCCGCCAACCATGGCTGGACCATGGCACCGGGTTTGTTGCACGGCGCCTATGAGTGCATCAAACACCACGCCAGCGAGGCCCTGCAAGCGCAATACGCCAGCAAGGTGGGCACGGGCGAATGGCTGGCCACCATGTGCCTGACAGAACCCCATGCGGGCAGCGACTTAGGCCTGACCACCACC
>CANFJA010000165.1 GCA_947447235.1 Comamonadaceae bacterium | reverse complement strand
TGCAGGCAAGCGGGTGACCGAGCCGTCTTCGGCCATGTTGAACTGCATGAACACGTTGTTCCAGATCTCGATGAAGCGGTCGCCGTCTTCGTCGGGGCTGCCGGGTGGGCCGCCGGGGATGTGGTCGCCGTGGTCATAGAAGATCTCAGAGCACGGGCCACACGGTCCGGTGTCGGCCATCATCCAGAAGTTGTCGCTCTTGTAGCGCCCACCCTTGTTGTCGCCGATGCGAATCACGCGCTCAGGGGCTAAGCCAATTTCTTTGGTCCAAATGTCGTAGGCCTCGTCGTCCTCTTGGTACACCGTGGCCAACAGTCGATCTGCGGGCAGCTTGTAGACCTCGGTCAACAGCTCCCACGCCCAATGGAGCGACTCACGCTTGAAGTAGTCGCCAAAGCTCCAGTTGCCCAGCATTTCAAAGAACGTGTGGTGACGGGCGGTGTAGCCCACGTTCTCCAGGTCGTTGTGTTTGCCACCGGCCCGCAGACAGGCTTGCACCGAAGCAGCACGCACGTAGGAGCGTTTGTCTGACCCCAAGAACACGTCTTTGAACTGCACCATGCCTGAGTTGGTGAACATCAAGGTGGGGTCATTGCCCGGCACCAAGGGGCTCGAGGCCACCACGGTGTGGCCCTTAGAGGCAAAAAAGTCCAGAAAGGTTTTGCGAATGTCGGCGACGGTGAATTGGGGGGTAGTCATCCTCAAATTATAGGTTTTGGCGTTTGACAGACGCCTGCCAGACAGCTCAGTCAGCTGGCAAGCGCTATGCTCATGCGATTGATAGGAGACACCCCATGATGAACACCCCACTCTCACTGCTCAAAGACCCCAGCTTGCTCAAAACCGATGCCCTGATCAATGGGCAATGGCTCCAAGGCAGCAGCCGCTTTGACGTGCACGACCCAGCCACCGGCGCCAAGCTCGCCGACGTGGCCAACCTAGGCACTGCGCAGGCCGAAGCCGCCATTGCTGCGGCCAATGCGGCTTGGCCTGCTTGGCGCAGCAAAACCGGCAAAGAGCGCAGCATCATCTTGCGCAAGTGGTTTGACTTGCTCATGGCCAACGTCGACGACTTGGGCCGTCTGATGACCGCCGAGCAAGGCAAGCCCTTTGCCGAAGCCAAAGGCGAAGTGACCTACGGCGCCAGCTTTGTCGAGTGGTATGCCGAAGAGGCCAAACGCGTCAACGGCGAAACCCTGCCCCAGTTCGACAACAACCGCCGCCTGATGGTGCTGCGCCAGCCCATCGGTGTGTGCGCCGCCATCACGCCATGGAACTTTCCGCTCGCCATGATCACCCGCAAAGTGGCCCCTGCACTGGCCGCCGGTTGCCCCGTGGTCATCAAACCCGCAGAGCTCACCCCTCTCACCGCCTTGGCTGCTGCCGAGTTGGCGATGCGCGCGGGCATTCCTGCGGGCGTGCTCAACGTGCTCACCGCCGACAGCAACAACAGCATTGCCGTGGGCAAGGTGTTTTGCGCCAGCGATGTGGTGCGCCACATCAGCTTCACCGGCTCCACCGAAGTGGGCCGCATCTTGATGGCGCAGTCGGCACCCAGCATCAAAAAACTCGCGCTGGAGTTGGGTGGCAATGCCCCCTTCATCGTGTTTGACGACGCCGACATCGACAGCGCAGTCGAAGGCGCCATGGCCAGCAAATACCGCAACGCCGGCCAAACTTGCGTGTGTGCCAACCGCATCTACGTGCAAGACGCGGTGTACGACGAGTTTGTGCAAAAGTTCGCCGCCAAGGTCAAAGCGCTCAAAGTCGGCAACGGGTTTGAAGACGGCGTGGTGCAAGGCCCGTTGATTGAGCCTGCGGCCATTGAAAAAGTGGAGCGCCATGTGCAGGACGCACTCAGCAAAGGCGGCAAACTGCTGACGGGTGGCCACAAGCTAGAAGGTCAGTTCTTCCAACCTACCGTGATTGCCGAAGCGCGCGCCGACATGCTGTGCGCCCGCGAAGAGACCTTTGGCCCCTTTGCACCGGTGTTTCGCTTCAAACACGAGCAAGAAGCCATCGATGCCGCCAACAACACCGAGTTTGGTTTGGCCAGCTACTTCTACAGCCGCGATGTGGGCCGCATCTTCCGTGTCAGCGAAGCGCTCGAATACGGCATGGTGGGCATCAACGTGGGCATCATCGCCACCGAGCATGTGCCCTTTGGCGGCGTCAAACAGTCGGGCTTGGGCCGCGAGGGTTCGCACCACGGCATGGACGAATATTTGGAAATCAAGTATTTGTGCTTGGGCGATATCTTGAAGTAAGGGCGTGTAAAGGGGGGGGAAACCCTTTTTTCAGACCTCGCATGAGAAAAAATATCTAATACAAACTCGCATTAGATTTACAATCGCTCGAAGAGATCGACACCCCAATCAACCCAAAATCATGACTGCCAAACACATCTACCTGCGCTTTTTGAACATCGTTCACGCTCTGGAGGGCGGACAAAACGCCCCAGTCATGGACCTGGATGCCAAAAAATTGTTGGAGATGATCTTTGTCCGTTATGCCCAAGACAAACCCATGACGGTGACCGACGCGATGGCACTCAGCCAAATTGCTTCTCCCGCCACGATCCACCGCAAACTCGACCAGTTGCGTGAATTGGGCATGATCGACACCGCCTTTGAAGGCAAAAACCGTCGCACCAAGTATTTGGTGCCTACCCAAGCTGCACACGACTACTTCGAAAGCATTGGTCAAGCCATGCACGAAGCTTTGAGCCACGCCTGAGCATTTGTCTTGTCAAAAAGCCTCGCTGACCTGGGTCAGCGAGGCTTTTTTCATGGGCGCAGAGGACGTCTTAAAGCTTCCACTCGCGACGAAACATGTCTTCCATCTCAAGGCGCACTTTGACCACTTGCTTGCTGGCATCAAAGTCCACATCGTTCCAAGACACCACCTGTCCGGCAGCCATGTCTCGCTTGAGCACCATGTGGTGCGCCAAACCAATCGGCAATCCCCCTAAGCGCAAAGAGTCTGCCGCAGGAATGACCTTGCCGTAGACGGTGAAGCCGCCCTCCCCGTCCAGCGTCTCGCCGGCCTTGAGAGCCCGCTTGGCGGTGGCCACCACGTCACCCCGCCAGTCACCCGTCGCCCCGGTGGCCTCGCCGCGCAGGGCGATGCTGGCGACCGAAATACCCAACTCCAAACCAATCAGGTGGTAGGGCTTGTACATCGCGGCGTAGCGGCCTGTGCTGTCGGTCTTCAAGCCATATTGCGCAAAGCAGTCCATCACGTAGGGGCTGGGTGCCTCGAACACGGCATACACACCCCAGCGCAAATCGCGAAACACCGGGCGACCGTCGCGCTCCATCGAAGACACCACTTCGACCGTGCCCTTTTGCGCCAAGATGCCACCGTCGCTCACGGGCCGCAAGATGTGGGGCAAGTCGTCCACACCACAGGGCGGAAACAGCAAGCCGTCAGATGGGGGCAACAAGTCACAAGCGTTGGCCACCGCCGCCATTTCCAACGCCGACTTGGTGCCATCCAGGAACGAGTTGAACATCTGGGCATTGAAGTCGCCGCCAGCCACCTGCTCTTCGCTGAAGCCATAGTGACCCCACACCGTCTCGGGTGTGGACTGGTGGTAGACGGGCAGGTACTTGGTGCCTTTGCCAGCACACACCACCTCCAGGCCAATGGTGCGCGCCCAGTCCACCAGCTCGGCAATCAAAGCGGGTTGGTCGCCCGAGGCCATGGAGTAAATGATGCCGGCCTGTGCGGCCCGACGGGCCAGCAAGGGGCCTGCCAGCACATCGGCCTCGACGTTGACCATGATGATGTGTTTGCGGTGCTCGCAACACAGCAGCGCGTGGTGCACACCCGCAGCGGGGCTGCCGGTTGAATCAATCACCATGTCAATGTGGTCGCTGGCAATCACCGCCTGCGCATCATCCGTGATGAAGGTGGCGCCCGTCTTGGCCGCTTCGGCCAAAGACTTGGCGCTGAAGTTGGCCTGCGACCACCCCACACGGGCCAGTGATGCTTTGGCGCGGTCTGGCGACAAATCGATCACAGCC